>JBKHVQ010000064.1:0-9480 GCA_046569985.1 Thermoleophilia bacterium
GTCGCCTCCTGTCGCATCTTGGGGTCGGCGCCGACCTGGCCCCTGTCGCCGACGTCGCGGGGCCGGGATCCGTCCTCGCGCGCTTCGGGCGCACGTTCGGCACCTCGCCCGCGGTGGTCTCGCGCCATGCCGTGGCGTTCGCCGGCGGCCTGCGCGCCGCCGGCGTCCTCGCCACCGCCAAGCATTTCCCCGGCCTTGGCCGGGCACGGGTCAACACCGACGATGCCCCGGTGACCATCCACCGCTCGGCCGCCCTGCTGCGGCGGGTGGACGCGCGCCCCTTCGCGGCGCTCATCGGTCATGGCGTGCCGATGGTGATGACCAGTTCGGCGATCTACCCGGCCTTCGATCCCGGCACGCCCGCCCTGCTCTCCCGGAGGGTGGTCACCGGCGAGCTGCGCGAGCGCCTCGGCTTCGGAGGCACCGTCATCACCGATGCGCTTGACACCCCGGCCCTCGCCGCCGGGGGCGGCGACGGGGCTGTCGCGGTGAGAGCCGCCGGTGCGGGCAACGACCTGCTGGTCTACATCGACTACACGCGCGGGGTCCGTGCCGCGGAGGCGCTGCGTGCCGCGTTCGGCGCCGGCCGGCTCCGCCCCGGCGACGCCCGAGCCTCGGTCGAGCGCATCCTCGCGTTGCGGGCCGGCCTGCCCGGCTGAGTCGCGCTGAGCCGCGACTCCGGCCGCGGGTTTGGCAACCGCCGGGATCGGAGACGTTCACAGGTGTGGCCATCGACACCGCACACCGCCGCCAGGAGGCCCCTCGCGCTCTGAGGGTCGCCGCTGCGTGGAGCTGGCGGGTGCTCGTCATCCTGCTGCTGGGCTGGGTCGCCGTCCTCGTCCTCGCGCGGGTCCAGGTCGTCGTGATCCCCGCGGTCCTCGCCCTCCTCCTCGCCACGTTCATGCACCCGCCGGTGCGCGCCCTGGCGGCGGCCGGCGTGCCGCGGGGGCTGGCCGCCCTGGGCGTGGTGGTCACCGGGGTCGGGTTG
This sequence comes from Thermoleophilia bacterium, assembly GCA_046569985.1. Lineage (GTDB taxonomy): Bacteria > Actinomycetota > Thermoleophilia > Miltoncostaeales > Miltoncostaeaceae > JAVJSF01. The sequence goes on from JBKHVQ010000064.1 coordinate 989, forward strand.
CTCTCGGCGGGGGTGTGGGCGGTCTACGCGCAGGTGCGGGGCGAGGCGGGTTCGCTTGCCGACGACATCGAGGCCGGCGTCGACGACATCGAGGAGTGGCTGGTCGAGGGGCCACTCGGGGTCGATCCCGATCGCATCGACCGGGCGGTCGACCGGGGCGCGCCGTCTTGCAGGAGGCCGCGAGCGGCGAGCGTGCGATCGGCGGAGCGATGGCGGCGCTGGAGGTGCTCGCCGGGGCGGGCCTGACCGTGGTGCTGCTCTTCTTCTTCCTGAAGGACGGCGCGCGGATGTGGGAGTGGCTGGCGCGCCGCGCCGGGGCGGACGCGCGCCCGCATGTGCTTGAGGCCGGTGCCCGCGCGTGGTGGGCGCTCGGCGGCTACATGCGCGGCCAGGCGATCATCGCCGCCGTCGACGCGTTCTTCATCGGAATCGGGATCCTCGTCCTCGGCGTGCCGTTCGCCGTTCCGCTCATCGCGCTCACCTTCATCGCGAGCTTCTTCCCGATCGTCGGGGCGACCGTGGCCGGCGCGGCGGCGGTGCTGGTCGCCCTGGCCGACGGAGGCGTCGTCACGGCCCTGATGATGTTGGCGGTCGTGGTCGGGGTGCAGCAGACCGAGGGCAACGTGCTCGAGCCGGTGCTGATGTCGCGGACCGCCCACCTGCACCCCGTCGTCGTCCTGATGGCCCTCGGCGCGGGGGGCGCGCTCGCGGGGCTGGTGGGCGCGTTCCTCGCGGTCCCCGTGGCGGCCGCGGCGACGGCCGTCGGCTCCTACGTATGGGGGCGCGTCGGGCCCGAGGATCAGCGGGCACCGATCACCGGCGCGAGCGGGCCGACCCCGCCGGGTGATCCCGGCTGAGGCGCTACTCTTGCCCCGCGCCGGAGTAGCTCAGTTGGCCAGAGCAGCCGCCTTGTAAGCGGCAGGTCAGGGGTTCGAATCCCCTCTCCGGCTCTCGGTTTTCGCCCTGCGTGTAAAGCACTCTTCGCCGCTTCTGACCGCCTTCTCAGTGCGCAGACTCAGGCGTTTCAGGGCCCTCCTCGTGGTGTCGGTGGCGCCCGGAACGTTGCGGGAGACATTGCGGGAGAGGGACCTCGCTCTGGTCCCCACGGGTTTGCCCAGTGGACAGGGTGGCCCCCGGGTCGTGCCGAACCGGCGCGTCGGGGTCGTCTGGTATGAACCGGTCGCCATGGCGATCCCGGACTACCAGACGCTGATGAGGCCGGTGCTCGCAGCGCATACGAACGAAGAGCTCAGCCAGGCCGAGTTGCGGGACCGTCTTGCCGACGAGTTCGGCCTCTCATTGGACGAGCGCGAGGAGCTGCTCCCAAGTGGATCCGCGCGCCGTTTCGCCAGCAGGGTCGGGTGGGCGACGACGTATCTGGTCCGCGCTGGGCTCCTGCAGCGGCCGTCTCGCGGGGTGACCCGGCTCACTGACCGCGGCGCCACGGTTCTCGCCGACCATCTCGAACGTGTGGACATCACGGTCCTGCGGAACTTCGAGGAGTTCCGCGCCTTTCGATCCCGGGCGCAGGAGGACGTGACGGTATCCGGTGTCCGGGACCCTCGCGCCGACGAGGCGACTCCGTCGTCCACGACCCCCCAGGAGGCGATGGAAGAGGCGCACCGCGAGCTTCGCGCCGAGCTGGCCGAGGAGCTGCTCTCTCGCATACTCGATCGCGACGACCGCTTCTTCGAGGATGTGGTCCTTGACGTCCTCGTGGGCCTTGGGTACGGAGGGTCTCGGCGCGAGGCCGCGATCCGGGTAGGCCGCAGCGGTGACGGCGGCATCGATGGTGTCATTCAGGAGGATCGTCTTGGTCTCGATGTCGTCTACGTTCAGGCCAAGCGCTGGGATACGTCCAGGAAGGTTGGGCCGCGGGAGATTCGGGAGTTCATGGGAGCCCTCCAGGATCACGAGGCGCACAAGGGCGTGTTCATCACGACGTCGGCCTTCTCGGCCGAGGCGACGGAACTGGCCAGGCGTCGGCGGATCAGCCTGCTGGATGGTGAGCGCCTGACTCGCCTGATGATCGATACCGGCGTGGGCGTGTCTCGTCTGCGGTCGTACGAGATCAACCGGATCGACGAGGACTACTTCTCCGAGGACGACGGCGGCTCGGGCGGCTGAGGGTGGTCGAGCGACCCCCCGGATGGTTCTGACGGTCCCGCTGTGCGGGGATCGTGAGTGACCACCAGCTTGCGTCCGATCCGGGCCCTAGGGTTCCGTGATATGCGAGACGCCGGCCACCTCACCGCAGCTGACCTCTTCTGCGGGGCCGGTGGCCTAAGTCGCGGCATCGCGGATGCGGGAATGCAGATCCTCGCGGCTGCGGACCACGATCCGGATGCTTGCGCGACCTTCCGTCTCAACTTCCCCGAGGCCACCCTCATCCAGGGCGACCTCGCCGATCACACCGCCCGCCGACAGCTGACCGATGCCGTCGCGGCAACGGGGCTTGACCTTCTCGCCGGGGGGCCGCCATGTCAGGCGTTCAGCCAGGTTCGGAGCCACGACCGTCTGATCGACGATCCCCGGAACCGCCTCTACCGCGAGTTCATCAGCGTCCTTGCGGAGCTGAGCCCGCGTGCCTTAGTGCTCGAGAACGTGCTTGGGATGAGCCAGCTCAATGGCGGCGCCGTCCGGAGACAGATTGAAGAGGATCTCTCGCTTGGTGGCGCCTACGAGGTGATCTCGGACATTCTGGACGCCGGCGACTTCGGGGTCCCGCAACGGCGGCCGCGGCTAGTCTTCGTTGGAGTGAGGGCGGATCTGGGCGTTGCGCCTCGGCTGCCCGAGGGAACCGGGGTCACTCGCGTGCTGCGAAACGGGCAGAGTGGTCAACCGACCGAGGCGGTGGATAGAGCGCGAGGCCTTCTCGACGCCCTTCGCGATCCCTGGGATGCGCGGGTGGTGAGCGCGAGCCAAGCGCTCAGCGACCTCATCGAGCCCGGAGAGAGGTACACGCTGCCGCCACAGTCCGCGTATCAGGTTAAGATGCGGGCTCGGAGCACCGCTCCGCAGGATCACTCCCCGTCGCGGATTCGGGACGACACGCGTCGGCGGTTGGAAGCCATCCCGCCTGGTGGAAACGTTTATGACCTCCCCGACGAGTTGCTTGCTCGCTACCTCGGCGACTCGAAGTGGGGTCCGGCTGGCAACGGGACTCGTCTAGCACGTCGCCACTACTACGCCTACCGGCGACTCCACCCAGATTGGCTCGCGTGGACCGCGAACACCAAAGCTGATTTCGCTTACCACTATGCCGTCCCGCGAGGGCTTTCCGTGCGTGAGGCTGCTCGCATCCAGGGTTTCCCAGACGACTTCCTCTTCACTACTGCGCCGCGTGGCACGCCGGGGCAGCTCAAGAACGGCGCGCGCCACTCGCGCTATCGCCAGGTCGGGAACGCGGTGCCGCCGCCACTGGCCGCTGCGATAGCCGCCACGCTTGCCGAGCTTCTTGGTCAGCCGAGAAATTCGCCCTTGGCCGGCGCCGCCTCCCGGTGAGCACGGCGGATCTGGGGGGCGCCTTCAGTCACCCTGCCCGCGTCGCGCTGATCGACGCGTACTTCGGCGACCAGGAGGTTCAGGCGGCAACCGCCTGGATGGACGTCTATCGCCTTCTGCTGTGGGCGGATTCAACGACCGGACTGGCTCATTGCTACGAGTCCGACAAGGCGCAGCCCGGGCGGCCCTGGTACGAGAGGACGCTGGCCTTCCACGCGTGGCTAGCCGAGCGCTTCGCTGTACCGAGTCTCGACCTCGCTGAGGAACTCGACTGGATGTTCCGGCAGGTCATCAAGCGAGTCGCGGACGAGGAGGTCTCGAAGCGGTCCAAGCTGGCGGAGCGCGCCGTGGAGCAACTCGGGCGGTACGCCGAGCCGATGCCGGTTCCCGACGACGATCCCGAGCTACGTGAGCTGATCGAGCCCCTTCTGCCGCGAGACCTCGCCGCTCGGCCGGACGATGACACCGTCCGGCAGGTGCTCCGCCGCGTCCGGGCGCACATCGCGAACGAGAACAAGCGCAAGAATCTACTCGGGCGCGGTTTCGAGGACGTGCTCGCGGGCGTCATCCGGCGGCTGCAGGATCCGCCACCCAAGATCGGCACTCAGACACCGATCCAGCTCGTTGACGGCTTTCGGGCGCCCCGTGAGGGGGACAAGGACGAGAAGGTCGACCTGTGGGTCGGGACGCGGAGCGGCCGGAGGATGCTCGTAAGCGCGAAATGGTCAGTTCGCGCCGACCGCGAGAAGCAGATGGTCGGCGACTTTCACACCTACGTGGCCTGCAACATGGTGCGCGAGCCCTTCGAGTACTACTGGATCACCAACGAGTTCGACCCCGCACGCCTTGTCGCCAACGCGACGAGGACGGAGGGCAATCAGAGGCTCTTCAATGCGGTCGTGCACGTTTGCCCCGAGGCTCTTGGCGTCGTTCACCGACTCGACGAAGTCAAGCCTGGAACCACGCGCGCTCAACTCCGCGACCTGCTCGTGGGGGGACGAATCATCGGGTTCGCGGACTGGCTTAAGGGACTGGATATCTGACCGGCCCGCGCGCGAGGGCATCGGCGATGCGGTCGGCGACGTCCTCGACCCGCTCGTGCTCCCACGCGCGCAGCACGGTCCAGCCGGCAGCCTCCAAGGCGTCCGTGTGGAGCCGATCCCGCTCGGCGTTCCCGGCGATCTTCGGGGACCAATAGTGGGCGTTACTGATGTTGTCTCGGCGGCCGTGGCTTGGGCAGCCGTGCCAGAAGTAGCCGTTTGGGATTGACCCGCTCTGACGGACAGTTTTCTTAGGCCGCCGGCTCCTGTTGTGAGTGGTGGCGGCGCTCGAACTCTGCCGGGCTGAGGTACCACGTCTCTCGGACGCCGAAGTACGGTCGGGCCCTGGGTCCTTTCGGCTAGGCCTTGGACGCCGGGGGCTTGTTGTCGCTCCGAGCGTCGATGACGACGATCGACTCTTCCCCCTGCAGTTCGAGTTCGTCGAGGATTCGGTTCACGCGGTCCTGTTCAGCCCCGGTGTAGACGACGATGACCTTGACCGATGTGCGGGTCCGGTTGGCCCGCTCGTAGATCGCGACCTGCTTCTCCAGGTTCCGCTGCAGCGCCTTATTGCTTCCGAGCTTGAACTCGATGAGCGACTTGTCCCCTGCCCCGAAACTGGCCTTGAAGTCCACCGGCCCCCGCCCGTTGTTCGCCTCTCGGTTGACGTCGAACTCTGTACCGCACCACACGAGGCCGAAGGCGAGCTGCAGCTCCTTCTCGTTCGCGAACGGCTTGCCGCCGCCGCGGTTGAAGAGCCGATAGCCGTCGTTGTCCTCGATGTAGGTCTTGAAGTATCGGGCGCGCTCCAGGCACTCTTCGTAGCTCGTCCACGGCTTCTCAAAGAAGTCCGTTCGGGTGCGGACATCCGCGAGAGCCTCCTGGATTTGCGCCACCAGGGCGCGGTGGGTGTCCTCCACCCTCTCGGCACTTACTGCCTCAGCTCGGTCTCCGTCGTCCTCCTGCAGCCTGATGTAGAGGTCGATGAGTTCCGGGAATCGGCGAATGGTTGCGGCCGCGGCATCGCGCGTCTGCTTCGCATTGGGTCGCTCCCCGAGGGCACGCGCGAAGTACTGGTTGATGGTCGCTCGCTGCTCGGCGTTGGGAACGGCCTCCGGGAGCTGGTGGAACTTCGTGACCATGTCGCCATAGTTGATCCAGGTTTCATCCCGGGTGAGCATGTCGATGGGCGTGAGCAGGACGAAGTCATTGAGCAGCCGTGGCAGGTAGTAGCGCCCAGTGACCCACGTGCGGGTGTCGTAGTTGAACCACGCGCGCTGAACCGCAAACTCAGCGCAGTGGTGCTCGTCCAGGTGCTCGCGGGCGAATGCCTGCGTGAACTCGCACAGGAACCCCTTGATGAGGTTCGTGGTGAAGTCGCTGATGTTGTCCTTGCCGACGCCCGGACGGATCAGGCACAGCTTCTCGAGGTGGGAGCCGCGGGTTACCGTCTCCTCGCCGAAGTCGCGGAAGATGTCGGCGAGAGCGCCGTGGAGCGACTCGGCGAACTCTCTGCCGAGTCCTGCCCCACCGTTGCCGAACTGCGTGAACCCCAGCCAGTTCTGCCGCACCTCTCCGAACCGGTACCAGGCGTCGATGAGGTCCGGGTCAAGATCGCCTTCGGCTGCGCGATCCCTGAGGAACTGCATGTAGCTGATGATCTGCTTGTGGAGATCCTGGTAGGTCGGCTTGGTGCTGTTGAAGAGGAGGAAGGGGTCCACGAATAAGGGCAGATCCGAGACGATGCTGATGTCGAAGGCCCCGTACGCCTCCAAGACGCTCGGGTCAACCTGGAAGTACTGGGAGAAATAGAGGTCCAGCTCCCGGGGAGATCCGACCTTCACGATCCCTCAGGCGCTCGCGCGCGCAGGTCGTCGCGCTCCTGGGCCGCGGCCATGGCGCTCTTGGACTTCGGTCCCATGCGGCCGAGGATAGCCCCCCGCGGGACGGCGTCCGCAGTTGCGGAACCGTTGCGGGGGACGTTGCGGGAAAGGCGGCCAACGATGAGATCGGCTGTAAGATCGGGTCGGCAGCCACATCGACCCTCGCCTTGTAAGCGGCAGGTCAGGGGTTCGAATCCCCTCTCCGGCTTCCGCCGTACGCGCCGATCGTGCGTGCGAGGCGGCGGGGGCGGGGGAGGCGACCCTCTGCTCTCGGGCCGGACAGGAGGCTCCGCGCTCACCGGGTCCGACGTGGGCGTCGACGGCTCGGATGGCGAGCTGGTGGAGTTCGCCGGCGGCGGCGGCGCGGGACCCAGCCACGGCCCTGCCGGCACGATGTTCGAGGTCGACACGACCGGCGTGCCCTCAGTTGTCATCCACCACGCTGCTCCCGCGGTGACGACCGGTGCCGCCGGCTCGGTGACCCGCACCGCGGCGCACGCATTCATTCGCCATCCGTACGCGCGCCGCGGTCCCGGGCCGCGTCGCCGTCGGTGCCGCCGCGCGCTCATCCACCCGTGAGCCGGGCGGCGCGCGGGTTCGGTTCCCGCGCGGATCGGGGGATGACGAACCCAGGCCGGCACGGCATTCTGGAACGGAGGCATCGGAACGGGAGGTTGAGATGCGATTCATGGTGATCATGAAGGCGAACGCCGACAGCGAGTCCTCGGCTCCGCCTCCGCCGGGAACCTTCGAGGCGATGGGCGCCTACAACCAGCAGCTCCTCGACGCGGGCGTCCTGCTGGCGGGTGAGGGCCTGCTTCCCAGCTCGCGCGGTGCGCGCGTCGACTTCACCGGTGACGCGCCGGCGGTCATCGAGGGCCCCTTCCCCGAGACCGACCAACTCGTCGCCGGCTTCTGGATCATCCAGACCGCCTCCCGCGAGGAGGCGATCGATTGGGTGAAGCGCTGCCCGTACCAGGGCGAGAACCCGATCGAGGTCCGCCAGATCGCCGAACTCGAAGACTTCGGCGACGCCGTCACACCCGAGGTGCGCGCCCACGAAGAACGGATGCGCGACCAGCTGGAGGGGTGAACGGGCCGATCGCCGCCCGCTAGCCTTGCGCCAATCGGCCCGACGGAGGTTCCGTGGACCTGGCGGTGACCCTGCTCGGGGTCGCGTTGATCGCGTTCCTGGCACGCGATGTCTTCCTCACCCTGCTGCACCACGAGGGGCGCGGGGCGCTCGGACCGCTCATCGAGCGGGGGGTGTGGCGGGTCGCGCGCCGGATGTCGCGGCGGAGCACCGGGCCGATGGTCCTGGCGGGGCCGCTCATCGTCACGGCCGTGCTCATCGCGTGGATCGCCATCGCGGTGTTCGGCTGGGCTCTCATCTACTGGCCGCAGCTCCCCGAGGGCTTCGCCGTGACCACGACGGCGGACTTCGGCCCGCAGGACGACTTCATGGACGCCCTCTACCACTCCCTCGTCGCGCTCACCACGCTCGGCTACGGCGACCAGATCCCGGTCGACAACTGGCTGCGGGTCGTCGCCCCGCTGGAGGCGCTGGTGGGCCTCGGCCTGCTCACCGCGTCGATCAGCTGGGTGCTCTCCATCCAGCCGGCCCTCATCCGCATGCGCTCGCTCGCGGGGGACATCGCGACCTTGCAGGAGGCGGCCACCGTCCCCGGCATGCCCGCCGTCGAAGCGCTGTCGACGCGGGCCCGCTGGGACCTGTTGCGCGACTTCGAGGAACGGCTGGTCGCCGTCCACGCCGACCTGTCACAGACACCGGCCGCCGTCTACTTCGAGGCGCGGGAACCCCGGCATTCGCTGGCGCACGCCCTGCCGGAACTCTCGCATCTCGCCAACGGCATGCGAACCGACCCCGACCCGGAGCTGCGTTTCGCCGCCACCCGTCTGTGCCTCGGCATCGGGCGCCTGGCGCGGACCCTCGCGGAGGAGCACCTCCGCATCCCGGACGCGCCGACCGACCGGGTGCTGGCCGCGTTCAAGGCCGAGCGCACCCCGTCCGCCGCGCGGACCGACCGGAGATAGCGGCCCGCCG
>JBKHVQ010000065.1:0-3729 GCA_046569985.1 Thermoleophilia bacterium
GTGATCCTGCTGCCGGTGGCCGGCGCCATCATTCTCGGCGGCCTCGGCTTCCCGGTGTGGGCCGAGCTGTCGCGGCGGCCCGGGCCCCTTGCGCGCTGGAGCATCCACACCAAGATCACCCTCGCCGCGACCGGCATCCTGCTGGCGATCAGCACCGTCGTGATGACGGCCTTCGAGTGGGACAACCCCCGGACGCTCGGCGACGGCTCCACCGGCGCGCGGGCGCTTGACGGGTTCTTCACGGGGGCGATGCCGCGCACGGCCGGCTTTAGCGTGTTCGACTACAACGACGCGGGCCAGGACACCCTCCTGGTGGCCGACATCCTGATGATGATCGGCGGCGGCAGCGGCGGCACCGCCGGTGGTCTCAAGGTCACGACCGTCGCCCTGCTGGCGCTGATCGTGTGGGCCGAGCTGCGCGGTGACCGTCAGGTGGTCGCCTTCCGCCGTCACATCCCCGAGTCGATACAGCGTCAGGCCATCACGATCGCGGCGCTGCTGATCTCGGCGGTCACGTTCGGCACCCTCGCCCTCGTGATCGTCTCCGACCAGTCCCTCGGCGTGGCGCTGTCCGAGGTGATCGCCGCCACCTCGACGACCGGTTTCTCGATCGGGCTGAGCAATGAGCTCGGAGACGCGGGCAAGCTGGTGCTCATCCCGTTGATGCTGCTGGGGCGCATCGGCCCACTGACGCTGGGCTCAACGCTTATCCTGCGTGAGACCCAGCGGCGCTACACGCAGCCCGAAGAGAGGATCATGGTTGTCTAGCAAGGACCCCACGCTGGTCATCGGCCTCGGCCGCTTCGGGCGCGCGCTCGCGGAGACCCTCGCGGACCTCGGCCATGACGTGCTCGGCGTCGACACCTCCCCGCGCATCGTCCAGAGCTGCTCGCTGACGCTCACCCACGTGGTGCAGGCCGACGCCACCGACGCCGAGGCCCTGCGCCAGCTCGGGGCGACCGACTTCCCCCGAGCGGTCGTCGCCATCGGCACCGATGTGCAGGCGAGCATCCTCGCCACCTACGCGCTCGTCGACCTGGCCATCCCGCGCATCTGGGCGAAGGCCATCACCGTCGAGCATGGCGCCATCCTGCAGCGGGTGGGGGCCCACAAGGTCGTCTTCCCCGAGCGCGACATGGGCACCCGGGTGGCGCGCACCATGGTGGGCCGCACCATCGACTACCTCGAGATCGCCGAGAACTTCGTCCTCATCGAGACGACGGTGCCGCGCGAGATCGCGGGGCTCACGCTCGACCAGGCGCGGGTGCGCAGCCGCTACAACATCACGATCGTGTCGATCCGGCGCCCCGGCGAGGCGTTCACCTACGCCACCCAGGAGACCCGCCTGCACGCCGGGGACATCGTGGTCATCGCCGGCGAGCCACGCGCCGCCGAGGCGTTCGCCGCCCTGGACTGACCGCGACTGCCCGCCGGTAGCGGGCCGTGCTCGTCAGGCCCAGAACACCCGCACCTCGTACGCACCGAAGGCGCCGTCACCACCCACGAGGGTCAGGCCCTCCGCCTGGGCCTGGGCGATCAGCAGACGGTCGAACGGGTCGCGGTGGTGAGGCGGGAGGTCACCGGCGCGCACTGCGTGCGCCGGCGTGATGGGGAGCAGGTGCGCTGCCGAGTCGCTGATCGCGGCGAACATCGCGTCGGTCCATTCGATTCGCCCGCGTGCGCGTTTGATCGCGATCTCCCAGAAGGTCGCCGCGCTCACGGCGACATGGTTCCGCCGGTCGCTCAGTAGGCGGTCGACCCCCGCGGGAAGGGTGTTCGGGTGCTTCATCCAGAGGAAGACCGCCTGCGTGTCCAGCAGGGCGCGCATCAGTCGTCCGAGTCGGCCAGGCCGAAGAGGATGGCGTCCTCAGGGTCGGGCTCCCAGACCTCGGGCGGCGGTGCCGGTTCCGCGCTCTCGAACGCGCCCCGCAACTCGGCGAACGCGCGCCGCGCGTCGGTGGGGACCAACCGCGCGATCGGCGCCGCGCCGCGGCGGATTTCCACCTCCTCGCCGCTCTCGACGAGGCGGAGCAGCGCGGAGAGTTGGGTCTTGGCCTCCTGGATCGTGACGCTTCGCATGGGACGAGCGTAAATCGGTCGACCAGGTCTGGTCAAGCATGAGCGTGCCTCGCCGGGATCGGTCGACAGGAGCAGGCCGACCGTCCCTCCCGGGCTCTACGAGCTGCTCATGAAGGCGGCGATCTCGCGCTCGTTGCGGTCGGGATCGGTGCCCACGATGAACGAGATGCCGTCGATCATCAGCGGCTCACCCGAGAGGATGATGCGGTCCGACGGCTCCTGGGTGAGACGCGCCTGAAGCCAGCCGAGCTTCATCATGTCGATGGTGCCGATGTCGGTCTGGAGTGCGCGCACCACGTCGGCCCCCTGCCACGGCGCCTTCCAGAGGCTCGTCGGCGCGAGCACGCGGTCCTTCAGCGCCGACACCACCAGCTGCTGGCGAACCGCGCGGCGCAGGTCGTCGTCGCACTTGCGCACGCGCGCGAACTGCAGCGCGGTCTCGCCGTCGAGGGTCACCGGCCCCTTCGGGAAGTTCACGGTCTGGCCGGCCTCGTAGTAGCAGTCGACGATCGCGGTGGGGTTGTCGACCGTCACCCCGCCGAGCGCGTCCACCATCTGGGCCAAACCCGAGAACTTGATCACGATCACGTGGTGGATCGGGATCCCGGTGAGGCGCTTCACGGCCTTGATGGCCCCGGCCTGCCCGCCGAAGTAGAACGCCGCGTTGATCTTCTGCGCGCCCTGGCCGGGGATTTCCACGCGGAAGTCGCGTGGGATCGACAGGTACTTCAGGCGCCCCGAGTCGGGGTCGGTGCGCATGATCATGATCGTGTCGGCGCGCGAGCGGGTCTGCCCGCGACGCGTGTCGACGCCCAGCACGAGGGTGTTGGTCGGCGTGCCCAGCATGCCGCCCGGCAGGGGGTCGAGCGCGGCCTTCGCCGACGGGGTGACGCCCGCGTTGGCATCGCCGACGGCGCTGCGCAGCGCGAGGAAGCCCGCGGCGGCCCACACCGAGAACGCCAGCATCGCGAACACGGCGATGCGGCCGATCCAGCCACCCGGCCCGAGGCCGCGCAGCGACCACCAGCGGCGGTCGTGCCGCGCGAGGGCACGCTTGCGCTCGCGATCACGTTCGCGCGTGCTTCCTGCGAGTGGGCGATCCTCTCGTAACGGTGGGGGAGGGGCGCTTGCCGAGCCGGCCTCACGGGCCGTCATCTCGCGCAGCGCATCGAGACCGCCGGTCTCGTCCCCGCCGCCACCTCGTGAGCGGAAGCGCCGGTATCCTTTGTCGGACCGGGCCATCGGCGGGCAATGGTAGCGTCAGTCGTCGATGGCGCCCAATCGTGCCGCGCCAAGGATGCGTGAGCGCGCGATTAAGGCGTGTGCGTGCGTGGGAGCCGACCGAGGAGGACGCGGTGCTGACGGTGGTCGGAACCCCCATCGGCAACCTTGACGACCTCTCCCCGCGCGCGGCATCCGCGCTGCGCGCCGCGGATGTCGTCGCCTGCGAGGACACCCGTCGCACCGCCGTCCTGCTGCGGCACGCCGGCGCGACGGCGCCGATGCTCGCGTTGCACGCCCACAACGAGGCGGCCCGCACTGCCGAGTTGTGCGCCCGCATGGCCGGCGGGGCCCGGGTGGCGCTGGTGACCGACGCCGGGATGCCGGTGGTCAGCGACCCCGGCGCGCGCCTGGTGCGCGCCGGCGCGG
>JBKHVQ010000066.1:0-4534 GCA_046569985.1 Thermoleophilia bacterium
CTCGGCGATACCGCCCACGATCCGCCCGAGCGCCGCCTCCACATCGTCCACCCGCTCCGCCAGGCCCGTCCCGTCGAAGCTGATGCGCGTGAAGCCGCCGCGCCGCGAGACCATCACATAGCTGGCCGTGCCCTGGGCCGGGTCGGCGTCGAGCAGCATCGCCGCCACGCGCAGGTACAGCGGCAGCTGCAGCGCCGTGCCCCCCTTCAGGCGGTTCCCCTTGGGGAGCCGGCCGGCCGACCCGGTCTTGTAGTCGATGACATGGAAGCCGCCGGGGCCATGGTCGATGCGGTCCACCGACCCGCGCAGGCGGACCTCGTGACCCCCGGCGCGCACGATCAGCGGCTCCTGGGTGGCGAGGGGGCTCGGGGCGAGCGCGCGGGCGGGCATCCCGAAGGTCACCTCCACCTCGCGGTGCGGCAAAGCCGGGTCGGTGCTCGCCAGCTCCAGGTCGAGCCAGCGCTCCAGGTCCTCGAGGATCTCGCGCCGGTCGGCCCGCCACAGCAGCGGCGCGCCGGTGAGCCCCGCGGCCTCCGCGGCATCGCACTCCTGCCCGGCGATGCGCAGGAGCGTCTCGAGGTGCTGCGCGCGTGCCGCCGGCGCCGGCGGGGTGGTCTCCTCCGCGATGAAACGCTCCAGCACCCGGTGCACCAGCGAGCCCTTGGTGAGGGCGTCCATGCGCCACAGGCGCTCGGGCTCGTCGAGCGGACCCACGCGCAGCACCCGCTCGAGGAAGAACCGGAACGGGCACTCCGCGTAGCGCTGCAGGCCGGTCGCCGAGACGAAGCCCGTGCGCAGCCACTCGTCGATCGCGGCCCGCCCGGCCTCGCCCGCGATGACCCCGTCGAAGGCGGTGAGGTCCCACTCGGCCCAGCGCGCCCGGCGCAGCGCGTCGGCACGCGCCGCCCGCGGCTCGATGCGCTCCAGCACCGCGCGCCCGGTGGTCGGGTCGAGTTCCAGCAGCGTGCGGTCCCGCTCGGCCAATGTGAGGGCCCCGTCCAGGCGCGCCGCGCCCACACGCCCGGCACGCAGGCGCCGCACCCAGGGTAGGTCGGTGACCTCCTCCAGCTCCACCCGCCGGCCCGCCAGGGCCCCCGCGGCGAGGCGGAAAAACACCGACGGCAGCTGCGCCCGCCCCCCGGCTTCCTCCGCGCGACGCGTCGACAGCAGCAGCCGCTCGCGGGCGGCGTGCACCGCCAGGCCGAACTGCAGCGGCTCGCGGTCGGGCCCCTCAGCGCGCAGCGGCAGATCCCAGCCGCCCGCGGCGTTCAGGCGCCGGCGTTCGGCGTCGAGCAGCAGCGGATCCTGGCGCGGCGGGGGAGGGAAGGACCCCTCGGTGAGGCCCAGCACCGCGACCGCCCGGAAACGCAGATGGTGCAGCTGGTTCAGGTCGAGCACGTTCACGCCGCGCCGCCGGAACGCCCCCTGGCGGCCCTCGTCGAGGTCACCGGCGCGCATCGCCCGCACCTCGGCGCGCACCACGCCCACCACGCGCGTGAACTCCACCTCGGGAATCAGCTCGTCGAGGTCGCGCAGCTGGCCGAGGAAGGTGACCACATCCCTCGCGTCGTCGACGAAGTCGGTGATCAGCGGCTGAAGGTGGTCGAGCGCCTCACCCCACGAGCAGCGCCCGGGATGATCGCCCAGGCGCCGGGCGAGCTCGGCGATGAACGCCGCGAGCGACTCGGCGTCGGCGATGCGCCCCGCGCGCCACGGGTCGGGCTCCTCGTCGTCTTCGTCCCGAGCGCGCAGCTCGGCGGCGAACAGCGCGAGGCGCTGCGCCCACTGCTCGGGGCCCTCCACGATGCCCGCCCGGCGCGAGATCGCATCCCAGCGGGCCCGCGGCGCGCCGCCGAACCGCTCGCGGGTCTCCTTCGGCATCCAGCCGTCCGACAGCAACGCCATCACATCGCGACGGCGCAGCGGCGTGCCGATCAGGTCGAGCAGCGCGAGGATGCGCCGGCCGACGGGCCGCTCGGCCAGCGGCGGGCCGTCGTCGAGGTACACCGGTACCCCGGCCTCGGTGAAGACCGCCTCGACCAGGGGGCGGTACACGTCGGCCTGGCGGTAGCAGACGGCCATCTCGCGGAACGGGATGCCCTCCTTCGCCCACGCCAGGCAGGCGCGTGCCGCCTCGCGGGCCTCGGCGACCGGGTCGGGCGCCGACACCAGCTGCACGCTGTCGTCGGGCGGCACCTCGCCGGCGGGGGAGAACAGGTGCCGCTGCAGGTGCCCGAGCGCTCCGCTCGGGGAGGGCGCCGCGAGGGTCCGGGTGGTGGCGCCCCGGGCGACCAGCCAGTCGCGCAGCGGCCGGTGTGCCGCGTCGGCGTGCGCGTCGAGGGAGGGGAGCAGCACCGTCACCGGCACGCGCTCGGCCAGCTGCGCGATCAGCCGGCGCGCGTGCGCGCCGAGCTGCCAGACACCGACGATGATCAGGCGGGTCGCGTCGAACAGCGCGGGGTCGGCCCGCGCGAGGGCGTCGAGGCCGTCGTAGCGCTCAGCCCGGGCGTCAAGGTAGCGGCGGTAGAGGGCCGCGAAGTCGACGCCCTTGGCCGCCGACTCCAGCGCGCCGGGCGCGTGCGCGGCGAGACCCTCCGGGTCGATGCCCTCCTGGCGCAGTTCGCGCACCGTGCGCCGGGTGGCCTCGGCGAAGCCCGGGGCGGAGGCCACCGGCGCGAAGTAGCCGCTGCTGTGGCGGGCCACCTCGCCCACCAGGGCCCGTTCGGCGACCACCGGCAGGGGCCGCCGACGGGTCGCCGCCAGGGCGGGCGCGCCGAGGCGCAGCCCCAACTCGCCGAGGGTCCCGACGCGCACGTTGATCGTCCCCGGCCCGGTGTCGGCGATCAGCCGCTCCAGGTAGGGGCGCTGCAGGATGCCGCCCACCAGCACCTCGATCGGCGCGAGCGGATCGGCGGCCCGTGCCGAGGCCACGGCGCGCAGGAACTCCGCCTCGATCGCCGCCGGGGTGCCGAGGGCGACCTCGATGCCGGGGGAAATTGGGGTGTCAGCGGGAGAGGTCACCTCCGTGAATCCTCCCACCGGCCCCGGACACCCCGGGCGCCCGCGCGGACGCGCCTCAGCGGCCCGGGCCGTCCAGGCGGTCGCGGCGGGCGAGCAGGTCGGCGAGGTCGCCCTCGAACTGCTCCAGGGAGATCTCACCCGCGCGGTAGCGCTCGGCCAGCAACCGTTCCGCCTCGAGGTTCGCCACGCGCCGCGCCTCGACCGGGTCGACCGGCGGGCCCAGACGGGTGCGGGCGCCGGACACCCCCAACACCGCCACCGCCACGACGAGGACGGCCACCAGCAGCACGATGGCGAGCAGGATGCCCATCAGGCCCGCCCCTCGGGTCGGCGCCCCGCGCCGCGCTCGCTCTCTCCACGCCCGCCCATGGGCTCATTGTAGGCCCCGACCCGCGCCGCCCGGCCCGTCGCGGGCCCGCTCACATCCCGGCCAGCCGCCCCAGCGCCGGGTCCATCCACATGAACACCTCCGCCGGGGGCTCATCGACCCCGGGCCGCTCCAGCACCGCCGCGGGCCAGTCGACCCTCACCCGCTTCTTCGGGAACCCGCCCACCCACGCCGGCAGGTCGGTGCCGATATGGCCGAGGTGCGTCGCGTAATGCGGCGGGCCCTGGCGCAGCGTCGCCCGCAGCGTCCCGCCCCCGTCGCTTGCGACCTCGAACTCCCAGCGCGCGGTCCGGCCGAACAGTCCCTCGTGGCGCTCGATCCCCACGATCGTCGCCCGCGCCGGCGTCCAGTGCCTGCGCGCCTTCTTCAGGGAGGCGTGCATCCGGTCATCGATGCCCGCATCGGGGGGCTCCGAGAGCAGATGCGAGCTCTTGACCTCGCCGCCGCAGGTGGCGAACCAGTCGATCACCGCGTCGGTGCCCTCGTAGCGCACCGCCACCTCCATGCCGAGGCGCACCAGCCCCTCCGGCGCGAGGCCCTGCCGCACACCGCAGGTGAACATCGTGTCGCCCTCGACCTCCACGGCGTACTCGCGCACCCAGGTCGGGTCGTCGCTGCTGCCGATGTCCCTCACGCGTATACCCGTGATGCGCCCGCGGGCCGGGCGGCCGTGATCGAACAGCCGCTTCGCCTCGATGCCACCCGTGAAGTACCGCCGCACGCTGCGCCTCCGTTGCCCGCCGAGCCCCGGTCAGGGTAGTCGACGATGGGACCACGGTCACCCGCCGCCGGGATAGCCTCCCGGGCATGAGACTCGAACCGCTGTACCGCGCCACCTTCCGCTACCCCGACGGCGGCAAAGGCACGCTGCTTGAGGGGGAGGCCGGAAGCGAGGGCCACTACTTCTTCGTCGCCGAGGGCACCGTGGAGGGGCGCATCAACGGGCGCCTGCAGGGCGCCAACCACCCCCGCTCGCGGGTCGACAGGTCCGCCCTCCCGAACATCCAGGGCGCCATCGAGACCGCCGACGGCGCCGTGATCATCTTCGATTGGAGCGGCTTCGCCCGCCCGAACCCGCCCGAGCGGCGCCAGATCGTCGTGTCGGCCACCCACGTCAGCGGCGAC
>JBKHVQ010000067.1:0-11913 GCA_046569985.1 Thermoleophilia bacterium
TCCCACGGTCGACCGGCACCGTCGGCTGCAGCGGGCGGCGCGGCATCACCGTGAGAGGAGCGGCCGCCACCCCTCTGGCTGTGGACTGCGGAGGAGGTTGTGGGCCAATCCCGGTCCATCTTGGGCGTCAGCGTGGCGGCCTTGGGGACGTTTGCCCCACTCCTCATGCAAACCCGATCGCCGCCCGCGGGGGAGGGGGACGGCCACAGTGCCAGAGCGCGTCGGCGCGGCGAGCCCTTCGGCGGTCCCAGGCGACATCACGGGTCGCGGCAGGGGACCTCGGCCTGCACGAGCGCGACGCCTTGAGCGGTCGAATGTCGTGATCGAGGTGGCGCGCCGCTCGGGCGACCGATGCGCCGCCGGCACTTCGAAGAGGATGTATCCCCCGGTCGGGGTGAGACGGACCGAGTCGCCGTCGGCGTAGCCGATCTCGACTCTGCCGACTTGGGGGGCGAACCGGCCCTGGAAGAGGGCGGGCACGCGGTTGACGCGCTGGACGAATCCACCGGTCACGACGTCGTAGGACAGCGGTGGATCAGACGGGCGGCCTGCATGTGGAGCTGCGGACGTCGCCCTTTAGGTAGAACCAGTCGCGGCGCCCACCGCCGACGTTCGGGGCCACCCGGATCGACGCCCGCCCGCCGCCGGACAGCTCGATCCCGAGGAGCTCCCGCTCCATGGTGCGGTCCGGTGTGAAGCGGGGCGGTTCATCGGAGCTGCGGGGGACGGGGAGGCTGAAGGTGCCGACCGGCCCGCCGAAGGTCAGACGGCGGATGTCGTTGGCGGGGGAGAAAGTGCATACGTTGTTGACCAGCCGGGCGACCCGGCCGTCGTCGGTGCTCACCCGCTCGATGCCGTTCCCGACGAGTCCGCGCCGAGGGGGCAGATCCCCGTAGCGACCGCCGCTGATGGCTGCCCCGCGCGCGAGGCAGCCGTCGCGCGGGCCGCAGCGGAATCCGCTGCCTTCCTCCGTCTGGGTCACGGAGCAGATCATGCGACCCGAAAGCGGCGCCACGATAAGGCGCACCCCGTCGCCGCTCAGGGCGAGACCCCCGGGTGCGCTTCCCGTCGCCGGCGCCGAGCGGTCATGGGGAAAGGGCGCGAGCGCCCGGGCGGGCACCTGGACCACGGGTGCTGTCGGGTTGTCGATCACCGACAGCTCGGTGCTCGCGGGCAGGACTGGATCGAAGAGCGCCTCCTCGTTGAGGGAGGGGGATCCAACACCCCCCAACGCCCTTGCGCACGTAGGCCCTCGGCCCCGGTGCATCAAAGCGGGTGACCCGGGGATCCTCGGCTCCGACCAGTAGCTGGCAATGAGCGACATCCTGAGCCGCTCCCCTGGGCGCCGTTGGACGCGCGTGAAGGTGTACTACGGCTGGCCGGTCTCCGGCTCAGGGCTATGGTCGTCGCCGCTCAGCACCCACAGGAACAGACCGACTCCGCCGACGATCGCGACATCGGCCAGGTTGAAGGCGGGCCAGACGTCTACGTCGATGTAATCGGTCACCTGTCCCCTGAGAAGCCGGTCGGCGAGGTTGCTGATGCTGCCACCGAGTAGAAGCGCCCCGCAGATCGCCACGGCGAGTCTCTCGCGGGCAAGGGCCGCGAGTCCGACCGCGATCAGTGGCAGGACGATCGCCGTGATCAGCCCGACGGCCCGCCCCGAGCCCGCAAAGAGACCGAAGGCGATGCCGTCGTTTCGGTGGTGAGCGATCGCCAGGTGCGAGGACAGGGAGATCCAGTCCTCGCCCGGGGCGACCGTCGCCCGAATCGCCCATTTGAGGATCTGATCGACGCCGAGGATTAGCAGGGCGAGAAGCGCCATGATGCGCCAGCGCCCCTGGGCGGTGCGCCGTTCCCGGCGCCGCTCGGAGCGGGCGACCGCTTGCCTGAGCGACCCCTGTTCGCCCGCAGCGCTCGCGTCGCCCGGGCCTGCCGCCCGCCGGAACGGGGTCACGCCGGCGAAGGGGCGGCCGTGACGGCTGGCTCGGGGGTGCGGGCGGCGCGGAGGCCGTTGGCCACCGCCAGCAGCTCCGAGACCTCGTGCACCAGCACCGCAACGACCACGGTGAGCAGCCCGAGCACGGCGCTCGGGATCAGCAGGGTGAGGAGGGCGATGCTGAAGATGAGGTTCTGGCGCGAGATCCGCTGGCTGCGCCGGCCGATGGCGAGGGCCTCGGGGAGCTTTCGCAGGTCGTCGGCCATGAGCGCGATGTCGGCCGCCTCGATGGCGGCGTCGGTGGCGCCTGTGCCGAGGGCGATCCCGAGGTCCGCCCGCGCGAGGGCGGGCGCGTCGTTGATGCCGTCGCCGACCATCGCGATCGCCCCGAACTGGGCCCGCAGACGCTCGATCTCGTCCACCTTCTGCTCGGGAAGGAGCTCGGCACGCACCTCATCGATGCCGAGCTCGCGCGCGATGGCCTCGGCGGTGCGGCGGTTGTCGCCCGTGAGCATCACCAGGTTCCCGATGCCGAGGCGCCGAAGGGCGGCCAGCGCCTCGCGCGCCTCCGGGCGCGGCTCGTCGCGCATCGCCACCACCGCCAGCACCTCGGCCTCGCGCCCGACGAGGACGACCGTCTTTCCCTCCTGCTCGAGCCGCTCCACCTCGGGCGGCGGTGCCGCCTCGGGCGCCAGCTGGGCGAGAAGCCGGGGGCTGCCGACCCAGATCTCGCGTCCACTGAGCGATGCCCGCGCTCCGTGCCCGACGACCGCCTCGAAGCCCTCGGCCGGTGGGGGGTCGATCCCCTCGGCGCGGACGTGGTCGAGGATCGCCCGGGCGAGCGGGTGCTCCGAGCGGGCCTCGACCGCGGCCGCCACCAGCATCGCCTCGCCCGGGTGGACGCCCTGCTGTGTGATGAAGTCCGTTACCTGCGGCGTGCCGCGGGTGAGGGTGCCGGTCTTGTCCAAGCAGATCGCCTCGATCTTGCCGAGGGTCTCGAGCTGCGCGCCGCCCTTGATCAGGATCCCCCGCCGCCCGGCCCGGCTGATCGCCGCGGCGACGGCCACCGGCACCGACATCACGAGGGCGCAGGGGGCGGCGGCGACGAGAAGTGTCACCCCGCGCAGGGCCCACTCGGACCAGTCCCCGCCGAGCAGCGGCGGCACCACGGCCACGAGCAGGGCTGCAACGAGGACCGCCGGGCTGTAGCGGTCGCTGAAGCGATCGACGAAGCGCTGCGCGCGCGACTTCTGGGCCTGGGCCTCCTCCACCAGGTGCACGATCCGAGAGAGGCTGTTGTCGGCGAAGGCGCGGGTGGCCTCCACCTCGATCGCGCTCGGGCCGTTGACTGTGCCGGCGAAGACCTCGGCGCCGGGGCCCTTGTCGACCGGGACCGCCTCGCCGGTCACGGGCGCCTCGTTCAGCGTCGTCCGCCCCGAGCGGATCATCCCGTCGGTCGGAAGCGACTCGCCGGGGCGGACCACGAAGACATCGCCCGGTCGCAGGTCCTCGGCCGGGATCTCCTCCTCGCGGCCGTCGCGCAGGACGCGGGCCTGCTTTGGGGCGAGTTCCAGCAGCTCGCGGATCGCCGAGCGGGTGCGGGCGAAGGTCAGCTCCTCGACCGCTTCGGCGCTTGCGTAGAGCACCACCAGGGCGGCGGCCTCCTCGAAGAGGCCGAAGGCCATCGCCCCGGCGGCGGCGGCGAGCATGAGCGCCTCGATCCCGACCTCGCGCTCCTCGATGAACTCCTCGACCCCCTCGCGCGCGAAGAAGTAGCCACCGATGGCGATCGCGGCGATGAAGAGCAGCAGGGCGAGGACTTCGGCGTCGGTCTGCCACTCGACGATCACGCCGGCGATCGTCAGCGCCGCGGCGATCGCGGCGTTGCGAAGCGGCGGGAACCGGTAGATCGCCTCGCGCCAGCCCATCGGGCCGGCCGGGGTCTCCTCGTCCTCCTCGCTCACGCCGCCCTCCGGCGACGGCCGTAGCGCGAGCACGCCTCGATGGCCCCTCCCGCCTGCGCCACCAGCCGGTCGGCGAGCGCGAGCAGCTCGTCGACTCCCTCGACGAGGCGGTAATGGACCTCGCGACCACGGCGCTCGGAGGTGACCAGACCGCACTTCCGCAGGCAGGCCAGGTGGGCGGAGGCGTTCGGTTGCGAGAGTCGGGCATCACGGGCCAGGTCGGTGGCACGCCGCTCGCCGGCGCGGAGCGCCTCGATGATCGCGAGCCGGGACTGATCGGAGAATCCGTGGAAGAGGACCGAACGCGCGGTCAACGGGTTGATTGGCACGCCTAAAGGATAAACGATCGCTTATGTTTATGCGTGAGCGATCACTCGGGGCCCAGCCCAAGCCCAGAAGGAGTCCCTACATGCGTGACGGACCGTCACCGCGCTCGAGTGGACGAAGAGCAAGGGCACGATGCTCGTCGAGATCGACCGCCACGGCGTCATGGTCGACGCGTGCTCTCGCTGCCGCGGCGTCCGGCTCGATCGCGGCGAGCTCGCCAAGCTGATCGACCTCGAGGCGGGCGGCTCGGACGACTTGGCCGCCGAGATCCGCGGCGACTCGCGCGAGCGGGACAACGACTACGACAGCGGCGGGAAGCACCGCTCGGCTCATGGCTCGACCAGGAGACGCAAGCGCGGCGGCTTCCTCGGCGAGATGTTCGACCTCGGGTAGACGCTTGGAGGGCGCCACTGCCTCAGCGGGGGCCACCGCCCCGAAACTCTTGGTCGTGGCCAAGGTGGTGCGGGCCGTACCCGTCCCACGCGCCGAGCCGACGCCGGCCGTCGCCGGATGAGGGCGCACCCGGTTCGGACTGCGATGCACGGAGGCAGCGATGAGCGCGACGATCCCGCGCGAGAGGACGCTGGACAGCACGGTCGCGCTGCTGCGCGACGCTTAAGAGTTCATCCCCGGCGCTGCCGCCGCTACGGCAGCGACATCTTCGAGACGCGGCTGATGCTCCACCGGGCGATCTGCATGAGCGGCGCTGAGGCGGCGCGCGTGTTCTACGACAATGAGCGCCTCACTCGCCGCGAGGCGATGCCGCCGACGGCGCTGACCCTGCTGCAGCGGGTCGTCCACCTCGTAGAGGAGGCGCAGAGCCAGAAGTCCAGGGCGCAGCGGTTCAGCGACCGCTTCGTCACCCGCTACAGCCCCGCGGTCCTTCGCGCGGCGGTGCTCGTGGCGGTCGTGGGCGGCCTCCGGTGACTGGACCGAGTGAGCGCTGCGCGGCGTCACCGTGCTGGTTGCGGGCCTGAGCAAGAACTTTCGTTGGCAGGTCGGGCCCCGTAGGCAGACACGGCGTGTCCGACAGACCCACGACGAGGAAAACGACGATGACCTGCCCGAAATGCGGGGCCCGGCACCGAGGCGCGAGGACAGCGAGAAGTCCTCGGCATCGCGCCGCTCGCGTCGGCCGAGCCGGCGTCACGATCATGCTGGCCCGTCGCCAACCGGAAGGCTGCAATCGCACGCGGGCCCAGCGCCCACGCCTTGAGGAGTCCGGTAGTCCAGAGAGCGAGGGAAATGCGCCGGACCCAGAAAGGGGTTAGGGCACAGTTGCATCAAGTATGATGCCTAGCGATCATGTTGACGTTGCGCGCTGCGAAGGGTCCCGACTACTACGAGCGGCCGGAGTTCGCCGCCGATGACTACTACGCCGAGCGGGGCCAGGTCCGCGGTACGTGGGCCGGGCGTGGAGCGCAGGCGCTCGGGTTGTCGGGAGACCCGGACGAGGGCGAGCTCGGAGTGCTCCTGGACGGCCGCGATCCGGCGAGCGGTGAGGTGCTCGCCGGCACCGCTCGGCGCGCCGGCGGGAACGTCGCTTTCGACCTCACCTTCGCCGCGCCCAAGAGCGTCAGCGTGCTGGCGGCGGTCGGAGACGGGGACGTCCGAGGCGCGGTGCTCGAGGCGCATGCGCGGGGGGTAGAGGCGGCGCTCGACTACCTGGAGCGCGATGCCTGCTTCGTCCGCCGCGGCCGCAACGGGGTGACCGTCCTTCCCGCTAAGGGCTTCGTCGGAGCGGTCTACGTCCACGAGATGGCCCGCTCCGGCGATCCCCACCTTCACGCCCATCTCGTGATCGCCAACCGGGTCCGCGGGCCGGACGGGCGCTGGTCGGCGCCCGATATGCGCCCCGTCTACGCCCACGCCAAAACCGCCGGCACGATCGCCGACGCGGTGATGCGCGCAGAGCTCTCGCGCTCGCTCGGGGTCGAGTGGGGCCCCGTCACCAGCGGCATCGCGGAACTCGCCGCCATACCGGCGGCGGTGCGTGAGCACTTCTCGGCCCGCCACGCCGAGATCATGGAGGAGGCGACCGCCCGTGGCCTGACCTCGATGGCGGGCCTCGCCGCCATCCAGCGCGAGACCCGCGACCGAAAGCGCGTCGTCGAGCGACGCGACGCGGTCGCCGGCTGGCGCGCCCGCGCCGCCGAGCACGGCTTCGGTGCGGCCGACCTCAGTCGTGCCCTCGGACGGGCGCGCCCCATCGGCGGGGCGGACTACACGACGCGTCTTCGTGAACACGCCACGCACATGCTTGGCCCCGAGGGCCTCACCCGTCAGAGCTCCACCTTCACCCGCCGCGAGGTGATCCAGGCGCTCGCTGACGCGCACTCCGAGGGCGCTCTGACCGGCCAACTGGAGCGCCTCGCCGACCAGTTCCTCGCCCGGGTCTGCGTCGCGCTCACCCACGGGGACCGGGACGCCCGCCACCGTGAGCCGCTCTTCACGACGCCGGACATGCTGGCCGCCGAGGTGCGACTGCTCGACGCGGCGACCGGCCGCGACCCCAATGGCCCGATCACCGCCGACCCGCAGGCGCTCGACGCGGCCATCGCATCGCGCCCCACCGTCGGTGCCGACCAGGCCGGCGCTGTGCGTCACCTCGCCTCGGGCGAGGAGCGTGTCCGGGTGATGGAGGCCCGTGCGGGCACCGGCAAGACCTTCACCCTCGCCGCGGTGCGTGAGGCATTCGAGCGCTCAGGTGTCGCCGTGATCGGCGTCGCCTGGCAGGGCCATGCCGCCGATCTGCTGCAGCGCGAGGCGGGCATCGCCTCCCAGACCGCCGCGCTTCTCCTGCGCCGGATCGAGAGGGGAGAGGACGGCGCCATCCCGCACCGCTCGGTGGTCGTGGTGGACGAGGCCTCGGTGATGCCGACGCGCTCGCTCGAGCGACTTGTCCACGCCGCCGCCTGGGCCTCGGCGCGCGTCGTCCTCGTCGGCGACCGCGCCCAGCTTCCCTCGATCGACGCCGGCGGTGGATTCGCCGCCCTCGCCGACCGCCTCGGCGCGGTCGAGCTGACCGAGAACCGCCGGCAGGCCACTGAGTTGCAGCGGCGCATCGCCGGGTACCTCGCGGAGGGCCGCGCCGCCGACGCGGTCGCCCTGCTCTCTGCGACTGGGCGCCTCCAGAGCTTCGACGACGCCCGCGACGCACGCGTCGCGCTCATGACCGCATGGGCGCAGGCAGAGATGGAATCGCCTGGGCGCAACCTGATGCTCGCCCACGACCGCCACGACGTCGCCGAGCTGAACCGACTCGCCCGCGAGTGGCGTGAGCGGTGGGGCTTGATCTCTGACCGACGGATCACCGTCTCCGGAACCGAGTGGGCGATCGGAGATCGGTTGGTGTGCCGACGAAACGACTACGCCCTCGGCGTGCGCAACGGCACCCGGGGGACGGTCGTCGACCTCGGCCACCACGCCGAGCACCTCGACCTGTTCACCGATCACGGCGAGATCGTCCGCGTCCCCGCCGACTACCTCCGCCACGCCCGTCACGGCTACGCACTCACGGGCCACGTGTCCCAGGGGGAGTCGGTCGATCACACCTTCGTCCTCGCGAGCCCCGAGCGTGGTGGGGCCGAGTGGGCGTACGTCGCCGGCTCACGTCAACGCCACGACCTCCAGATGTTCGTCACCCACCACGAGGCCGAGGACGTCGAGGAAGTCCTCGCCCGGGCGTGGTCGCGCTCGCAGGCCAAGTCGCTTGCGCTCGACCTGGTCGATCCCGCGGATCGGGAGTGGGCGATGGAGGCGGAGCGCAGCAACCGCGACGGCGCCGCCCCTGAGCTGCTGATCGCTCGTGTTGAGGAGGTGCGGGTGGCCCGCGACTCCGCGCGACAAGAGGCGGCGTCGGTGTCCAGCCTTCGTGTCGCTGAACTGCGGGCGGCTGTGGTCCGGGCCCGCGAGGGGGCGAAGGACGCCGAAGCCCGAGCGGCGCGTCTTGCGGATCGGCTCGACCGCATCCCGCCGTGGCGTCGCGGCGAGCGGGCGCTGGTGCGCGCAGACGTGAAGCGGGCGCGCCGCGACCTCGAGCGCCACCGGCACGACGCTCGGGTGGCTGAGGGCGAGCTGGCAAGCCGTGAGCCGGCGCCCCATCGTGTCGCGGGACGCGAGGGTGCGAAGCGCCGTGCCGCCGAGCTCAGTGCGGAGCTGACGTCGCTCGAGGCCCGGCTCGACGTCTGGGCCCGGTCGGCCGAGCGCGAGGGCCGGCCAGGACTTCGGATGGGCCATCACCGATCGCCCGAGGCCCGTGACCTCGGCCGGGGACGATGAGCGCAGCGGCCACGGGACCCGTCTCGGGCCGTGGCTAGGCTCGTCCGTCGATGAGCGCGCAGACGCCAGAGCGCCGGCGCCAGTGGCGCGACTACCGATCCGCGGCGGGGCGTCGGCCGGTCAAGGAGTTCCTCGACGGTCTGCCCGATGAGGATGCGGCCTCCATCGCCGCCGCGATGAAGGACGTGCTCGTCAACGGCCTCGGTACCGCACGTCACCTCCGCGGGGACATCTACGAGGTGCGGGCCGACGCCGACCGGGTGATCTACCGGATCCTGTTCGCGACCGAGGGGCGCTACTCCCAGGTCTTCCTCGCACTGGAGGGCTTCAAGAAGAAGACCCAGAAGACCCCGCCCGAGGTGATCCGCCTCGCCGAGCGACGCCTCGCAAGCTGGCGAGAGCGCGGTCGGAGCTGACGATCGCCCCAGGGGGTGGCCGAACGGGCGACGAGGGCCTACACTCACGGTGGTATCTCTCCGATGAGATAAGACCGTCGCGCCAAGGAGGCACCGATGGCCCGCAGTCAGGACTTCCTCGATGAGATCGTCGCCGAGCGCGCCGAGGCGAATCCCGGCTTCCCCCAGATGGTCGAGGCGGCCTACGAGCGACGCCTGCTGCTGCGCGCGCTCGCCGCGCGGCGCGAGGAACTCGGGCTCTCCCAGACCCAGGTGGCCGCGCGAATGGGCACCTCTCAGTCCTCCGTTGCGCGTCTCGAGAGCGGGGAGGCCGATGCACGCCTCTCGACGATCGAGCGCTTCTCCGCCGCCCTCGGCGTCCATCTGCACTGGAGCCTCCACGAGCCGACGACGAGCTCCCGACCCTGAGCACTTTGCGTCAACTGGTGATGAGCGCATACTTCATGTGTGAGCGCAGGCCGACGTGAACCCACCACCACCGAAGCCGGTCCTGACGATCGACGAGGTCGCCGAGTGGCTCGGCATGCACCGCAACTCGGTTCACCGCGCCGCCCGGCAGGGGCGCCTGCCCGCCCGGCGGGTGGGCAAGGAGTGGCGCTTTCTCGCCGACGCCGTCGCTGCCCGCTGGACCCCCGGGCGCCGGCTGCGTGGCCCGGCCGAGGCGACGCTTGCGGGGCCGGCGTTCCCCGAGTCCCCGGTCGAGCTCTCGGCTCTGGAAGCCGCCGAGTTCCTGCGGGTCGAGCCGAACACGATCTACCACGAGGCCGCCGCGGAGCGGCTGCCGGCGTGGAAGGAGGGTCAGGAGTGGCGGACCTCCACCTCGGCCCTCCGCGAGTACCTCTCCGCCGACCCGGACCCGGCGGGGCGCTACGTGCGAAACGGGAGTCAGAGGGAAGGGTAGGTGCCCGGTGGTGAGCCGCCGCCGCCCGCGCCCTGCCGCCTCCGCCGACCACTACCGGGTGAAGGCGGTCGAGCAGACCCTCGCGATCCTCGACCTGCTCGCCACGTCCCCAGACCTCGCTCTGCCGAAGATCGCCGAGCACGTCGGCCTCGCCACCCCGAACGCCCACAAGCT
Organism: Thermoleophilia bacterium; assembly: GCA_046569985.1. GTDB lineage: Bacteria > Actinomycetota > Thermoleophilia > Miltoncostaeales > Miltoncostaeaceae > JAVJSF01. The sequence continues at coordinate 10,003 of JBKHVQ010000067.1, forward strand.
GATGCTCCACCTCCAGGAGGCGGGCCTGGTGGAGACGGGCCTTATCGACAAGCGCTACCGCCTCGGGGCCCGCCGCCTCGCCGAGCTGACCGGCAGGGCCCTCAGCAGCCGCAACCCCTGGGAGGCGTTCCGGGCGAGCGTCGAGGGCCTCCGTGAGCGCACCGGCATGCCCGGGCTCTTCGCCAAGCTCGTCGGATCGCGGGTGGTCTATGTGGAGCAGGTCCGTGGACCCGACCACGCCGCCGGCCGCGCCTTCCCCGCCCACGCCACCGCCCTCGGCAAGGCCCTCCTCGCCGAGGCCTCCGTGTCGGTGCTCGATGAGCTGGTGCTCGATGCCTGGACGACCAGGACGATCACCGACCGCGGTGAGCTCGAGGCTGATCTCGCCCTCACCCGGGAGCGCGGCTGGGCCCTCGAGGACGGTGAGCTCGACCTGGCCCGCCGCTCGATCGGGGCGGTGGTGCGCGACCACCGCGGCGTCGCGGTCGCGGCGGTCGGGATCGGTCACCTCACGCGAAAGCTGCCCGAGGCGCGCCTCCCCGAGTTGGCCGCCGCCGTCGTCGAGCAGGCGGCCGTGATCACCGACGCCCTCGGTGGGGCGCTCGGGGCTCTCGCCCCGCCGCGCCTGGAGGTGCAGGTGCTCGGGGCGCTCGAGCCCCCGGTGCCTCCAGGCCCCCGGGCGGACACGCCCGAGGGCACGCGCAGCCCGGGGCGGAGCCGGGCGAGCGACGTGTAGTGCCCGAGCGGCTGGCATCCGCGCTGGTCGGAGAGCTGTTGGCGCTCTCGGACGACGACCTGCGTCCGCTGGCCGAGCGGCTGGCGCCGTTCCTGGCGGGTGCCGAGCCGGCCGGCGCCTTCCTCACCGTCGATCAGGCGGCCGAGCGCCTCGGCGTCCACCCGAACACCGTCTACCGCATGATCGTCGCTGGACGCCTCGCGGCGACGCGAGCGGGGCGCCTCTGGCGGATCCCGGAGGGCGAGCTCGGGCGCATCGAGGCGGGCGACCCCCCCGCGGCCAGCCGGCGACGCCCGCAGGCGCCGCCGCGTCCGAGCGGGCGCTTCGCCGGACTCGTCCGCGACCTGCCATACGCTGAGCCGCCATGAGCGTCCACCGCGAGACCTTGCCGAGTGGCCGGCGCGTCTACCGGGTCCGCTGGCGCGACGGCGACCGCAACCGCTCGCGCTCGTTCGACCGCCGCGCCGACGCCGAGCAGTTCGACGCCGACGAGCGCCGACGCCAGCGCATGGGCGCCCATGCCCCCGCCGAGCCCTCGCGCGACCGCCTCGACGTCTGGCTCGAGACCTGGGTGCGGCGCGATGGAGTGGCGTGGGCCCGCTCGACCCGCCTCCACCGGGCGGCGGTGATGGACAAGTGGATCGCTCCGCTCATCGGCGGCGTCCGCCTGCGCGACCTGGGACGCGCCCGGGTGCGCGAGTGGAGGGCGGAGATGCTTGACCGGGGCGCGACCAACGCGACGGCCAACGGAGCCATGCGGGTCCTGTCGGCGGCGCTCGGGGTGGCGGTGCAGGACGGCCTCATCCCGGCGAACCCGTGCCTGGGCATCCGGCGCCTGCCCCACACGCCCGCGCCGGCCCGCCCGCTGTCGCCCGCCGAGTCCGAACGCTTGCGGGCCGCGCTTCCGACGCTGCGTGACCAGGTGCTGTGGGGGCTGATGGCCTACGCGGGCCTGCGCCCCGAGGAGGCACTCGCGCTGCGCTGGGCCGACGTGGGCGCCACGCTCCACGTGCACCGGGCGTTCACCCACGGCGAGCAGAAGGACACCAAGACCGGCCGCGCCCGGAGCGTCACGGTCATCGGGCCGCTCGCCGACGACCTCGCGGCCTGGCGTGAGCGCAGCGAGTGGTCGGAGCCGGGCGACCTGGTCTGCCCGAGCCTCGGCCGCGCCGACC
>JBKHVQ010000068.1:0-19477 GCA_046569985.1 Thermoleophilia bacterium
GACCTCGTGGCCATGTGCGTCAACGACCTGGTCTGCACCGGGGCGCGGCCGCTGGTCTTCCTCGACTACCTGGCCGTCGGCACCCTTGAGCCCGAACTTGCCACGGGTCTGGTGCGCTCCATCGCGCAGGCATGCGCGTCGGTGGGGTGCGCGCTGGCCGGAGGGGAGACCGCCGAGATGCCCGGCCTCTACGCGCCGGGCCACTTCGACCTCGCGGGCTTCGCCTGCGGCGTCGTGGAGCGCGCCGACATGCTGGGGGCCCACCGCGTCGCCGCCGGTGACCTCATCCTCGGCATCCCCTCCTCCGGGGTCCACTCCAACGGCTTCTCGCTGGTGCGCGCGCTGGTCGACGCCGGGGCGCTGCCGCGCGACGCGGACCTGCTGCTGGCCCCCACGCGACTCTATGTCAACGAGTTGATCGCGCTGACCGATGCCGGCGTCGCGGTGCGCGCCGCCGCCCACATCACAGGCGGCGGGCTCCCCGAGAACCTGCCGCGCTCGCTCCCCGAGGGCTGCGGCGCGCTCGTCGACCCCTCGCTCTGGGAGCGCGGAGCCGTGTTCGACCACATCATGGACAGCGGGCGGGTGGACGAGGACGACGCCTGGCGGACGTTCAACATGGGCATCGGCATGTGCGTGATCGTCCCGCCCGAGGCCGTCGACGCCGCGTGCTCCGTCGTGGGCGACGCACGCGTGATCGGACGGGTCGCGGCCGGGCCCGAAGGGGTGCGCCGTGGCGGGCTCTGATGGCGGCTCGTATCGGGTTGCGGTGCTGGTCTCCGGCTCGGGAACCAACCTGCAGAGCCTCATCGACGGCGTCCACGGCGGGCCCGAGGGGGTCGAGGTCGTCCTCGTCGTCAGCTCGAAGCCCGGCGTCCGGGCGCTCGAGCGCGCCGAGCGGGCGGGCATCCCGACCGCGGTGGTCGCCCTGGACGGCGAATCTCGCGAGGCCCGCGACCGGCGCCTGGTGGAGGTCGTCGACGCGGTCCGGCCCGATCTGGTGGTGCTCGCGGGCTGGATGAGCATCCTCACGGGGGTGTTCCTCACCCACTTCCGCGACCGGGTGATCAACCTCCACCCGTCGCTGCTCCCCTCGTTCCCCGGCCTGAACGCCATCGAGCAGGCGCTCGAATGGGGGGTGCGCATCACCGGCGTCACGGTGCACTACGCCGAGGAGGTCGTCGACGCGGGACCGCCGGTGCTTCAACGCGCGGTCCCGGTGATGGGCGACGACACGCTGGACACGCTCACCGAGCGCATCCGCGCCGCTGAGCACGAGATCGTCCCCGAGGCGGTGCGCCTGTTCGCCGCGGGGAGGGTGCATCGCGATCCACGCGAGCGCCGCAGGGTTGTGGTGACGGCCGACGACCGGAGGGTCCGATGAGGGTTGCGCGTGCGCTGATCTCGGTGTCCGACAAGACCGGGCTGGAGGGCTTCGCCCGGGGCCTCGCGGAATGGGGGGTCGAGATCATCTCCACCGGCGGGACGGCGGCGGCTCTGCGCGACTGGGGCATCGACGTGATCGGCGTCAGCGAGGTCACCGGCCACCCGGAGATCCTCGGCGGGCGGGTCAAGACGCTGCACCCGCGCATCCACGGTGGCATCCTCGGCCGCCTCGATGTCCCCTCCGACATCGCGGAGATGGAGACGGCGGGCATCACCCCGATCGACCTGGTCGTGGTCAACCTCTACCCGTTCGAGCGCTATGTCGGCCGGCGTGGCATCACCGACGCGGAACTGGTGGAGCAGATCGACATCGGCGGGCCGGCGATGGTGCGCGCGGCCGCGAAGAACCACAGCCGGGTGGGGATCGTGACCTCCCCCGACCAGTACCACGAGGTGCTCCACGAGCTGGCCGGGAACGACGGTGAGCTGTCTCCCCGCCTGCGCCGCCAGCTCGCCGGCGCGGCATACGGCCACACGGCGCGCTACGACTCCATGATCGCCGGCTGGCTGAACGCCGACCAGGGCGACTTCCCCGACACGCTGCTGCTCTCCTTCGAGAAGCAGTTCGACGTCAGCTACGGCGAGAACCCGCACCAGCGCGGGGCCTACTACGCCGAGGGCGCCAGGCGCATGCACCTGCTGTCGCGCGTCGAGAAGCTGCACGGCAAGGATCTGTCGTTCAACAACCTCTATGACCTCGACGCGGCCCGCGCCCTGCTGGCCGAGTTCAGCCTGCCGGCCTGCGTGATCGTGAAGCACAACAACCCGTGCGGGGTCGCCGTCGCCGGGAACGTGCGAGCCGCCTACGAGCGCGCCCGCGACTGCGATCCCGTGTCGGCCTACGGCGGCGTGATCGTCGTCAACCGCCCCGTCGACCTCGAGCTGGGTGAACTGCTGGCCGGCACCTTCGTGGAGGTGCTCCTGGCACCCGACTACGACGAGGACGCCATCGCCGCCCTCACACGCAAGCCGAACATCCGGATCATGCTCAACCGTGAGCGCCGGCGCGGCAACCCGGGCGAGCGCGACTTCCGGCGGGTGGCGGGCGGCGTCCTGGTGCAGGACCGCGATGCCGAGTCGGAGGACCGCGACACGATGAGCGTCGTGACCGAGCGCGCGCCCACGGAGGCCGAGTGGGGCGACCTGCTGTTCGCCTGGCGCGTGGCGAAGCACGTCAAGAGCAACGCGATCGTGCTGGCGCGCGACCTGACGAGCGTGGGTATCGGCGCCGGCCAGATGAGCCGCGTCGATTCGGTGCGCCTGTCGCTGGAGAAGGCCCAGTCGCCGGTGGCGGGCACCGTACTCGCCAGCGACGCCTTCTTCCCGTTCGCCGACGGCCCGGAGGCCGCGGTGAAGGCCGGCGTCACGGCGATCATCCAGCCGGGTGGCTCGATCCGCGACGATGAGGTGTTCGCCGCCGCCGACGCGGCGGGCGTCGCGATGGTCGTCACGGGCAGGCGGCACTTCAAGCACTGACCGGCGCGACGGCGCGCGGAACGGCACGAGGGCTACCCTGTCCCACGTGACCGTCCGCCGCGCCCTCGTCCTTGTGTTGTGCGTCGTCGGCCTGGTCGGCGCACCGGCGGCGAACGCCGCCGACGAGGACCTGGCCGGCGACCCGATGGCGCGCGCGGCGATGCTCGCGCTGCCATCCATCTACCGTGTCGATGTCACCCTCAGCATCCCGGCGGTGCGCACGTCGGCCGGCGAGGTGATCGAGGTTCCGCACGGCGGCGTGGTCGCCGAGCGGGGCACGGCCACCGCGGTCGCGCCGGGCGGATGGCTGGTGAGCGCGGCTCACGTGGTCGACCCCAACCCGCAGACCCTCGCGCGCATCGGCTACCAGCGCTGGCAGACCGCCCAGGGCGTCGCGGTCAACGACGTGGACGCCCGCCGGTGGGTGATCGAGTCGGGTGCCGAGGCCGTCGGCGCGCGCGTGCTGGCGGTGCGCGTGACCCAGGCCGACCCCGGCACCGGGCTGCGGTCGCCGGCCCGCTGGACCGGGCTGGTGGAGCGCACGGCCGGCGACGCCGACCTCAGCCTGGTGCGCATCCGCGCGCCCGGTGCCCCCGCCCTCGCGATGGAGGACACCGTCAGCCTGGGAACGCCCGTCGTCACGATCGGCTTCGGCCGGCACGATGCGTGGGACGAGCCGGGACGGCCCGCCGCGCAGCCCGCCGTCCGGCGGGGTGAGCTCGAGCGCACCGGTGCGCTCGCCAATCCGCGCCGCGCCGCGACGGTGGTCTCCACCGACATCCAGGGCGGCGACTCGGGCGGGCCGGCCGTCGACGCGGACGGGCGCGTGCGCGGCATCGTCGTGCTGCGCGGAGAGGGCGGGGGGATCATCGAGCAGGTCGGCGCCGTGCGGCGCCTGCTCGACGCCGAGGGGCAGGATCCCGAGGAGGGCCGGGCCGGTGCCGCCTACCGGCGGGCGCTCGAGAGCCTCTGGGCCCTGGACGTCACGACCGCCGAACGCGAGCTCGCGGTGGTGCGGCGCACCTTCCCCGAGCACACGCTCGCCCAGACGCAGGCCCTGCGCGCGGCGGGTCTTGCCGACGGCTCCTACGTCATCGAGGCCGGCGCCCGGCACCGCTCGCTGCTGGTGGGCGTCGCGGCCCTGGCGCTGCTCCTCTCCCTGGCATGCGCCGCCCGGCTGGCGTGGCTGTCGGCGGCCGACCGCCGCCGGCCGGGGCGCGCGCCGGGCGCTCCCTGACCCGCGCCCGCGGCGTCATGGCGCCGCGGGCGAGATCTCGGTCCTCGTGAAGTCGTCGCCCTTGAACAGGAGCGGCCGCCCGGTCGTGATGGCAAGCGCATAGCCGAACAGATCGCCGAAGTTCAGCCCCGCCGGGTCGCGGCCGCGCCCGAACCGCTGCCAGGCCGCTCGGGCCACGTGCACCTGCTCGCTGTCGACGGCGACGACACGCACGCACGCCGCGCCCAGGAGGTCGTCGAGGTCCACCAGACCCCCGGCTCCCGACCGAGCCGCCATCACGATCGAGCATTCGAGGAGCGTGCCCGCCGAGATGAGCGGGTCATCCGCGCGGGCCAGGGCGTCGATGAAGAGGTCGCGCTCCGGCTCACCGGTGAGGATCGCGACCAGGGCCGACGTGTCCACGACCATCAGGTTGGTAGCCCGCGTGCGTCGTATCCCAGGATCTCCTCGTCGGATGGCGTGTCGATACGCGGACGAGCCGCGGATCGGGCGGCGATCTCGCCGATCCGAGCGGACCGGAGTTCGCGCGGCGCGGCACCCCGGACCCGGTCGAGACGCTCACGCACCGCCACCCGCACGGCGGTGGTGATGGACTCCCCGGTCGCGTCGGCGAGCTCGCGGACCAGCCTGTCGGTGCCCGGATCCTTGATGTTCAACGTCACGTCGGTGACCTCCTCAGGGGTGCGGCGCGGGCGACGCGGCCACGCCTGGAAGAATCATGGCACTTTTCTTTCCCATATCGATGTCGCCGCCGATGGCGCCCCGGCGGACTCCGTTGCGACCTGCCACGTGCCCGGAGCGTCTACGCTCCCAGCGAACCCAGGGGGGAGGCGGGCATGAGGATCGGCGTTCCGGCCGAGGTGAAGCAGGACGAGTACCGGGTGGCCCTGACCCCCGCGGGCGCCTACGAGCTCGTGCACCACTGCCACGAGGTAGGGGTGGAGTCGGGGGCGGGCGACGGCGCCGGCTGCCCCGACGGCGACTACGAGCGGGTGGGCGCGCGCATCGGCGACGCGGCGGCCGCATGGGGCGGCGACCTGGTGGTGAAGGTCAAAGAGCCCCAGCCATCGGAGTTCGCGTTCCTGCACGACGACCTGACGCTGTTCACGTACCTGCATCTGGCGGCGAACCCCGGTGTGGCCGACGCCCTGCGGCGCTCGGGTACCACCGGGGTCGCATACGAGACGATCGAGGACCGCGAGGGGCGCCTGCCCCTGCTGGCGCCGATGAGCGAGATCGCCGGCCGCCTGGCGGTGCAGGCCGGGGCCCGCTACCTGGAGCGCCCCCTCGGGGGCAGCGGTGTGCTGCTGGGCGGCGTCGCGGGCGTGGCGCCGGGCTCTGTCGTGATCATCGGCGGCGGCAACGTCGGCCTGAACGCCGCGATGGTCGCCGCGGGCATCCAGGCCCACGTGGCGATCCTCGACACCGACCTCAACCGGCTGCGCGAGCTCGAGGGCATCCTCGCGGGCCGTGTCACGCTGCTCCACTCCACGCGCCTGGCGCTGGAGGAGCTGCTCCCCGGCGCCGACCTGGTGGTGGGCGCCGTCCTGCGCCCGGGGGCCCGCGCGCCGCACCTGGTGACCCGCGCCGCGCTGGAGCTGATGCGCCCCGGCAGCGTGATCGTCGATGTCGCCGTCGATCAGGGCGGCTGCATCGAGACCTCGCGCCCCACCACCCACTCGGACCCCGTGTTCACGGTCGCCGGCGTCACCCACTACTGCGTCGCGAACATGCCCGGCGCGGTGCCGGTGACCGCCACGCGCGCGCTCTGCAACGCCACGCTCCCGTACATCCAGCTCATCGCCGACGAGGGCCTCGCGGGGGCCGTGCGCCGCCACGAGGATCTGCGCGGGGGCATCAACGTGCAGGCCGGAAAGATCATGAACGCCGCGGTGGCCGAGGCGCTCTCCAGCTGAACCCGGTGCCGGACACCCCCCCCGACCGCACGCGAGAGATGCCGACCGCCGCCGGCGCCACGCGCGTGCCGCCCGGGGCCCACGCGGGGGAGCGACGCCCGGCCGGGCTGACGCAGGCCGAGGCCGCCCGGCGCCTGGCGATGCGCGGCGAGCTGGAGGGGCCCGCCAGCAGCCGCTCGTGGCGGAGCATCCTGCGGGCCAACCTGCTGACGGTCTTCAACGTCACTCTGGTGATCTTCGGCGTGGTGACGCTGATCTTCGGCGACTGGCGCGATGCGCTGTTCCTGGCGATCCTGATCCTGAACGCGGGTATCGGCATCGTGCAGGAGGCGCGCGCCAAGGCGAGCCTCGACCGCCTGGCCGCGCTGGTGGCGCCGCGCGCGACCGTCGTGCGCGACGGCGCGCCACGCCATGTCGGCGTGCCCGAGGTCGTCTCGGGGGACCTCGTGCGCGTCAGCGCCGGCGACCAGATCGTCGCCGACGGGCGCCTCGTCGGCACCGAGGGCCTCGGCCTCGACGAGTCCATCCTCACCGGCGAGTCCGACTCCGTGATGCGCGAGGTGGGGGAGTCTGTGCGCGCGGGCTCGTTCGCCGTCGAGGGCGCCGGCGAGTACATCGCCGAGGCCGTCGGGCACGAGACCTACGCCGAGCGCATCGTCGGGGAGGCGCGCGAGTTCCGCCACCCGCGCTCGCCGCTGGAGCGGTCGCTGGACCGGCTGATCATCATCCTCGCGGTCGCGATGATCCCCCTGGGTCTCCTGCTGGGATGGTCGCTGTTCGAACAGGAGGTCCCGTTCCGCGAGGCGGTCGCCACCGCGGTCGCCGCGGTGGTCACCATCGTCCCCGAGGGCCTGGTTCTGCTCGTGGCCGTCACATACGCCGCCGCGACGCTGCGCATGACCCGGCGCGGCGCGCTCAGCCAGCAGCTCAACGCGGTGGAGTCGCTGGCGTCGGCCGACGCGATCTGCCTCGACAAGACCGGGACCCTCACCGATGAGACGCTCCGCGTCGTGAGGGCGGTCCCGGCGCCCGGCGTGGAGGCGGGTGAGCTGTCGACCGTGCTCGGTACGTTCGCCGCGAGTTCACCCGCGGTCAACACGACGCTCGCGGCGATCGGCGCCGCCTTCCCGGGCGCCGCGGAGGAGCCCGAGGACTCGGTGCCGTTCGCCTCGCGGCGACGATGGAGCGGTCTGCGGCTGGCGGGCCAGACCGTCGTGATGGGGGCACCGGAGCATTTCCCGCTGAGCGACGGGCTCGCCGCGCTGGTCGCCGAGGAGACCGCAGCCGGGCGGCGCGTGATCGCCTTCTTCCGCGGGGACGCCCCACTGGAGCTGCCCCGGCCCGACGCGCCGCCGCCCTCCGGGTTGCGGCCCCTCGGCGTGGTCGTGCTGTCCGAGGAACTGCGCGCCGACGCGCGCGAGACAGTCGCGTACCTGCTCGAGGAGGGCATCGAGTTGCGGGTCATCTCGGGCGATGCGCCCGCGACGGTGGCGGCCATCGCCGCGGACGCCGGCATCCCGCTGCTGGGACCCCCACTCGATGGGCGCGAGCTGCCCGAGAGCGACGCCGAGCTGCGGCGCCTGGTGCTCGCCACCTCGGTGGTGGGGCGGATCTCCCCCGAGGGCAAGAAGCGCTTCGTCGAGGCCCTCGCCGCGGAGGGGCGCTACGTTGCGATGGTCGGCGACGGGGTGAACGACGTCCCCGCGCTGAAGGCCGCGCGGCTGGGGATCGCCCAAGGCAGCGGCTCCCAGATGGCGCGGAGCATCGCCGACCTGATCCTGGTGAAGGGCGGCTTCGCGTCGGTCCCCCCGATGATCAGGGAGGGTCGCAAGGTGCTGCGCAACCTGCAGCGCGTCGCGAAGCTGTTCGTCGCCAAGTCGGTCCTCGCGGCGTTCCTGATCCTCACCGTCGGCCTGTCGTCGGAGAGCTACCCTTTCCTGCCGCGCCACCTCACGCTGGCCTCGGCGATCACGATCGGCATCCCCGCGTTCTTCCTGGCCCTCGCCCCGAGCGCGGGCGAGTGGCGACCGCGCCGCTTCCTGCGCGATACCGCCGGGTTCGCGATACCCGCGGGGACGGCGGTGGGCCTGGGTGTGGTCGCCAGCTACCTGATGGCGACGAACCTCATCGACATGGGCGATCTGCGCTCCCGGACGGTCGCGACGACGGTGCTTGTGGCGACGGGGCTGTACCTCGTGTTCGTGCTCGAGGCGGCCAACCGGTGGCGCAACTACATCGTCGGCGCTTTCTGCGCCGGCCTGTTCGCTCTCTACCTCGGGGTGCTCGCGCTGGCCGGGTGGCGCGACTTCTTCGAGCTGGCGGCACCGGACGCCGGCATCGTGATCTGCGCCGCGATCGGCTCGGCGCTGGCGGTGGGCGGCCTGGTGCTCGCGGACGAGCGGTTCATCCCCGGGCGCTCGCCCCACCGGCCAGCGGATGGCGTGGCCGGCGTCCGCGCCACGCCGGTCCCCCCGCGGCCGGCGGATGACACGCCCGGGGTCGACGCCGACGCGGGCTAGTCGGCCGCCGCTCCCGCGGGAGCGGGTTCCGGCCCGCCACCGGGCTCCGCGTCCGCCCGGGCGTCGGCGCGGTTGCCGGCGACGACGCGCGCGATGCAGAGGATGGTCGCGATCGTGACCAGGATGGCGCTGATGACGCACCACGTGCACCAGGCCTCCAGGATGAACGCCTCCACGGCCGTGAGCCAGGCCGAGAAGCCGAAGCCCACGATGGCCGTGAACAGGCCGAGCGCCCTGCCCAGGGGCCCGGAAAGCGCCGCCGCGACCAGGAAGCCCGCGTAGCCGAACAGACCGAGGACCGGCACCGGGATGCCCAGGAGCGTCGAGTACTCGCTCTTCTGGACGGTCTCGCATCCACCGCCGACGACGCACGTCACATCCCCGCCGCTGAACCTGGCGACGGTGAGGTAGGTGGCGACCCCGAGGCCGACGACGGCGACGACCGCGAGGGCGATCCGGAGAGCGCCCTCGCTGGTCAGCCGGCGGGTCATGACGGGGTCGACACCTTCTCGACGGCGGCGATGAGGTCGGCGGCGGGGACGGCGCCCTCGACGCGCTCGGTGCCGCCCGGGCCGGTGATGATGAAGGTCGGCGTGGAGGTCACGCCGGCCGCCGCGACGGCGTCGCGGCTCGCGATGAACGCGTCCTCGACGGCGGATCCGGCGTAGGCCTGCTTCCAGGCCTCGACGTCCATCCCGAGCTGCTCGGCGACGGACTCCATGTCGGCGTCGCTCAGCCAGTCGGTGGAAGCGCTGCCCTGCATGTGGAAGAGCACCTCGGAGAACGGCCACGCCGCGTCCTGGTCGGCGGCGGCGAGCACGCCGAGCGCGCCGCGCTCGGACGAGGCGCTGATGAAGGCGGTGGGCGCGAACTCGAGCTTCGCCTCACCGGTGCGCACCAGTTCGGTCACAACGGTCGGGATCGACTGGAGGGCCGCCGTGCGGCAGTGGATGCACGCGATGTCCGAGTACTCGGTGATCGTCACCGGAGCGTCCGGCTCACCCAGGACGACGCCGCTGGCCGGGATGCCCTCCATGTTCGCCTGAACCTCGGCGATGGTGGCATCGTCGGCCACCTTGTCGGTGCCGTCGCCCCCGGACATGCTGACCGCGATCAGCACTCCGGCGACGACGAGCGCGGCGACCACGGCGCCCACGATGTAATAGAGGTTGTTGCTCTTGTTCGACGACCCGCTCTTGCGCGTGCTCACCTTGCTCGGCCTCTCCTCAATCCACGGGGAGCTGGAATCGACTCCGCGCCGTCGCTCGGCGCACCCGGTGACGATAGCGTGAGACGACGTGATTCATCCGCCCGCAAGTCCGCGCTAACGCGGCCGCAACGATGCCCGGGGCATCCGCGGCGGGCCCTACAGTTGATCGGGTGACGGGTCGAGAAGATGAACCGATCGTCGAGGTGGGCGACCCCGGCTACGGGCCGGGGATGGACCCCACCGAGACCGAGACGGCGCATGTGGACACCGCGGTCGAGGGCATCGCCTGGGCACCGGTGACCCCGCGGCCGCCCGATGCGGGAGATCTGGCGTTCATCGACGGGGTGCAGCAGATCGAGGCCTGGCTCACCATCACGGTTCCCGGCAGCCCCGGTGTCGGCACCGGCCTCGCGTGCGCCGTCGCCGCCGGCGTGGTGGTCGCCTCCCCCGGGCAGCGGGCCCGCATCGCGCAGACGCGCGTCCGCCGGCTGGTCATGGCGACGGGCGATCGTGCCCTCACCCTCCCCGCGGTCGGCGGATTCGGCTGGGAGACGCGCACCGCCGCCGGCTGGGAGGCCAGCGCCCTGCAGCGCCAGGTCGGGACGGCGCGGCAGGAGCTCGAGCACACGCTGGCCGAGGCGCACGCCGGGCCCGACCGGATGCTGGTGCTCGACGGGCGCCTGTCGTTCCTGCGCGACGCGCCGGGGCCGGTGGTCGGGGCGATCAAGAGCCACCACCGCATGTACCTGCAGCCGGGCGCGGCGGAGGTGGTGTCGCGGCTCGGCGTCGGCCAGCGCACGCCGCTGTTCGCGATCGGCGAGGACCGCTTCTCGTGGTATCAGCGACTGCCCGTGGCCCACGTGCGGGGCTGGGCGGGCATCCTGCGGGGCGAGGTGGCCCGCGCGCACGGGATCGCCCGCGCGCGCGAGCTCGCCGACCGGGCGGCGGCCGTCCTGCCCCACTACGCGGGACGCGAGCACCGCGACCCGCGGGCCCCCCAGAACCTCGCTCCCATCGCCGGGCTGGAGGAGCGCCTGCGGCACCGGCTCGGCGACCGGCGCCTTGCGCTGCGCGCGGTGCGGCGCGCGTCGGCCGGCGCGCGGCTCGACGCGGTCGCGGTGCCGGTGGCGGTCAGCGAGCCCGAGGCGGAGGCCGCGGCATGATGGAGCGACTCCCGCCCGGCGCCGGCGAGGTCGGCGTGGTGATGGGCCACGAGGCCGCCAGCAGCCAGCAGTTCGCGGTGGTGCTCCACGAGGACCGCTCCCTCGCGGTCGACGACATCGTGGCGGTCACCACGCCCGACCCCGAGGGCGAGGTGGTCGCCTACGGCGTCGTCGCCGAGGCGCACGCCCAGCTGGAGGGGGCGTCGCTCCCCTCGGACACCCACGTCATCGCCGCGGGCCAGATGCCCGGTGAGGTGTCGCGCACCGCCGACGTGCAGATCGTGCGCGTCGACCCCGAGCGCTGGGTCGCGCCGCACCCGGGCAGCCCGGTGCGCCTCGCCCGCGGCGCCGAACGCGAGATGGCGCTCTACGAGGACACCATGCAGCGCACCCTCGCGATCGGCCTCGCCCGCGACGGGGCGCCGGTCAACCTCGATCTCGACTTCGTCGACGGCACCAAGGGCGGGCATGTGTCGATCTCGGGCATCAGCGGCGTCGCGACCAAGACCAGCACCGCGCTGGCGATGGTGCGCCTGCTGCTCGAGCACGGGGACATGCGCAACCGTGCGCGCGTCCTGATCTTCAACGTCAAGGGCGAGGACCTGCTGCACCTGGACCGCCCGAACGCGGCCTACGCCGGCCGCCCCGACCGGGCCGACCTCGACGCGCGCTGGCGGGCGCTCGGCCTGGCGGACCCCGGGCCCTTCCCGTCGCTGCGCATCTGGGCACCGCCGCGCGCCGATGACGCCCGCCTGCCCAACGTGGGCGCGGTCCGGGAGGACATCCGGGTCTTCGGCTGGACGCCCCTGCAGTTCGCCGAGCAGGGACTGCTGCGCTTCTGCTTCACCGACGCCGCCGACATGCGCAGCAACCTCTCCTTCCTGGCCGAGCAGGTGCAGCGCGAGCTGACCCGGCAGGCGGTCGCCATCCCCGGTCACCCCGGGGTGCTGGGCCTGCGCGAGCACGACGGGGTCGCGTTCGCCGACCTCGACGCCTTCGTCGACTGGCTGACCGACCACCTCGACGACGAGGACTGGCCCGTGGGCATCGAGGGGCGCCGCTGGGTGGGCCGCGCCGCCGGGGGCACGGTGCAGGCCTTCGCGCGCCGGCTGCATGCGGCCGCGAACCGCCTGCGCGGCCTGGTGCGCGCCGACGCGGCGAGCGTGCCGCGCGGCCCCGAGTCGCGGGATGAGCCGGCGGTGACGGTGGTCCACCTCACCCCGCTGCACGACTTCGCCCAGCGCTTCGTGGTCGGCACCCTGCTCGCGCAGACCTTCGAGGCCAAGGAGACCGGCACCCGCGACCCGATCGAGTTCGTGGTGCTCGACGAGCTGAACAAGTACGCGCCGCGCGAGGGTCAGTCGCCGATCAAGGAGACGCTGATCGACATCGCCCAGCGCGGGCGCTCGCTGGGCGTGATCCTGATCGGCGCCCAGCAGCAGGCGTCGCTCGTGGCGCCCGAGGTCACCCAGAACGCGGCGGTGCGCATCTCCGGGCGCCTCGACCCGGCCGAGGCCGAGCGCCCCGAGTACGGCTGGCTGACGCCGGCCGCGCGCGCCCGGGCCCGCCTGCTGATGCAGGGCCGCATGATGGTCAGCCAGCCGTCCGTGCCGACGGCCCTGGCCGTGGAACTGCCCTTCCCGCCGTGGGCCACGCGCGAGGGCGAGGTGTCGAGCGAGGGCCGCGCCGCGTCCGCCTTCGCCAAGTACGGCTGACGACCGGGGTGCGCCTCCTCCACACCGGCGACTGGCACATCGGCAAGTCGCTCCACGGGATCACCCGGCTGGACGAGGCCCGGCGGGTGCTGGGACGGATCGCCGAGGTGGCCCGGGAGGAGCGGGTGGACGCGGTCCTCGTCGCCGGCGACCTCCTCGATCGCCGGCTGGTCGACCCGGCGAGCCTCGGGGTGGCCCTCGACGCACTGGGCGCCCTCGGCGAGATCGCGCCGGTGGTGGTCGTGCCGGGGAATCACGACGATCCCGAGCTCTGGGGCCACCTGGCACCGCTGCTGGTGGCGCGCGACATCACGATGGTGGCCCGCGTGCTGCCCCCCGGGGAGGCCGTGCGCGACATCGACACGGCCGCGGGCCCGTTGCACGTCGCCTGCCTGCCGTGGCTCGAGACGGCGCGGCTGGGCCTGGCCGCCGGGGCCGAGCGCGGTGCCGCCCGCACCACCTACGCCGCGGATCTCGCCGCCATCGTGGACGCGTACGCGAACGAACTGACCCGCCGGCGCGCCGATGACGGCGCGCCGGCGGTGCTCCTGGGGCATGTGATGGTCGACGGATCCCAGACGGGGGCGGGCGAGCGGGCGCTCACGATGGCGCTCACCTACTGCCTGCCGACCGCATCCATCCCCACCAACCTCGACTACATCGCGTTCGGGCACATCCACCGCCCCCAGCACCTCCCGGGTGTCCACGCGCCGGGGCGCTACAGCGGCAGCCCGATGGCGCTGGACTTCTCGGAGGACAACCACGCCAAGAGCGTCACCGTCGTCGACATCGGCGCGGCGCCCCGCGAGATCGTGATCGACGCAGCGCGTCCGTTGGCGCGCATCCGCGGCCGCCTCGAGGACCTGCCCGCGCTCGCGGCGGACCACCCCGGAGCGTGGCTGCGCTGCGAGGTGGAACTCGACGCGCCGGTGCCCGATCTGGTCCGCGAGGTGCGGGCGGTGCTGCCCGACGCCCTGCGGGTGGACCCGGTGTACCCCCACGCCGAGGCGGAATCCGGGGAGGACGACGGTGATGCGCCCGGCGGGATCGACGGTGCGGTCGGTGCCGTCACCGACCACTACGCCGCCTGGTGCGCCGAGATCGGCCGCACCCTCGACCCGCGGCTGGCCGAGGCGTTCGCCGAGGCCGTCGGCGACGCGGGGAGCGGCGAGTGAGGCCGCTGGAGCTCGAGCTCACGGGGTTCCGCTCCTACGACAGCGAGCGGATCGACTGGCGCCCGTACGACCTGGTGGTGATCGCCGGCGACACCGGGGCCGGCAAGAGCACCCTCCTCGACGGCATCTGCTTCGCCCTCTACGGGCGCACCCCCGAGACCGCGCGCACCGGCGACATGCTGACCCTCGGCCGCGATCACGGCGAGGTGCGTCTCACCTTCGCACGTGACGGCGAGGTGTGGCGGATCACGCGCCGTTTCGGGCCGCGCGCGCCGGAGCCCGCTCACATCCTCGAACGACTCTCCGGCGATGGCGGCGAGCCGACGCAGACGATCGCCGGCGAGCAGGCGGTGAACCGCCGCATCCTTCACCTGGTGGGCCTCGGGTTCCCGGCGTTCACCAGCGCGGTCGTGCTGGCGCAGGGGCGCTTCGCCCAGTTCCTGCAGGCGCGGGCGGCCGACCGCGACGCGATCCTGCGCGAACTGTTCGGCATCGAGTCGCTCGATGGAGCGCGCGTCGCCGCGCAGGCGGCGCAGGCCTCGGCGCAGGCCCGCGCCGACCTGCTGGAGCAGGAACGCGCCCGCCTCCCCGAGCACGGTCCGGGGGTGCGCGGGGCCGCCGCCCGGGCAGCGCGGGACGCGGCGGCGCGCAGGGCGGCGCTGCAGGCGCTGGCACCTGACGCCGCCGCGGTGCGCGAGGCCCACCGCCGGGCCGAGGATGCGCTCACGCGTGCCGCCGGCGCGCGTGAGGCCTCATCGCGGCTCCCGGACCGTGAGCGGGTGACGGGCATCCGCGATGACGCGCGGCGTCTCCAGGACGAACTGGAGCGCGCGACGGCACGCGCCCGCGACGCCGAGCGCGCCGCGCGGCAGGCGGCCACGCGGCACGACCAGGCGCGGGCGCGCCACAATGGCGGAGCCGCCGAGCTCGCGACCCTCGCGGCCGCGGCGCGACGCCTCGCCACCACCGGCGCGCGCATGCCGGAACTCGAGCGCGCCATCGCCGACGGCGAGGCGGCGGCCGCGCGGGCGGACGCCGACGGCGCCCCGCGGGCGTCGCTGGCGGCGCGACTGGCCGCGCACCGGGCGGTCTCGGCCGCGGCAGCCGACGACGACCGGGCCGCCGCGTCCCGCCGCCGGGCCCACGCCCGGTGCGACGAGGCCCGGCGCCTGCGCGCCCGCGCCGACGAGGAGGCGACGGCAGCCGAGGTGGCCCTGGAGGCGGCGCGGCTCGCCGACCATGCCGCCGCCCTGCGCGACGCCCTGTCCCCGGGCGACGCATGCCCGGTCTGCGGCAACACCGTGGGCACGCTGGAGCATGCGGACCCGGCGCTGGCGCAGGCCGACGCGGCGGCGCGGCGAGCGCGCGACCGGGCGTCCGCGGCGGCGCGGCGGGCGTCGGAGGCGGACGGCGCCCTGAACGCGGCCGGCGCGCGCGCGGCCGAGACGCGCGCCGCCCTCGAGCAGGCGAAGGCGGCCCTCACGGCGGCCGGCGGATCGACGGGTGACGACCTGGAGGCCATCGAGGCGGCGCTGGCGCGCTCGGAGGAGGCGGCGGCGGAGGCCGGGCGCCTCCGGGGCGAGACGTCGGCGCTGAGCCGGGAGCTGGCCGCCGTGAAGGGGGAGACGCAGCGGCTGCGCGCGCAGCTGGGCGACTGGATGACCCACCCCGACCCGGCCGGGGCCCTCGATGCCGCGCTCGCCGAGTTGAAGGACCTCGAGGATTCGGCCCGCGCCACCAGCACCGCGGCGAGCACGGCGGGTCAGGCGGCCGATACGGCCCGCGAACGGCTGGTGGCCCTGGAACGCGGGGAGATCGCCCCGCTGCGGCAGACCGCGACCCTCGTCGCCCATGTCCTGGGACGGCCCGCCCCGCCGGCCGACCTCGATCCCGACGCCCTCATCGCCGCGGTCGACGGCCTCGAGGCGGCCGCGCGACGCGCGGTGCGCGACGCGGAGGAGGCCGAACGGGCCGCCCGGGCCGACGCCGACGCGGCGCGGGAGGGACTCGCCGTGCGGGCCGCGCCCCTCGGGGTCGAGAGCATCGGGGCGCTCGAAGCCGCCACGAACGAGGCCGGTGCCGTGCTGAGCGCCGCGCGTCGGAGGCTGGCCGACTGCGAGCACGCCGCCGCCGAGGCCACGCGCTTGGCGGGACTCGCCCGGCGGGCGCGGGAGGATGCCGCCCGGCGGCGGCAGATCGTCGCGGACCTGCGCGTCGACCGCTTCCCGCGCCACCTGCTGCAGCGCTACCTCACCCGCCTGTCCGCGGGGGCGTCGGCCCGGCTGGAGCTGCTGTCGGCAGGTGCGTTCCGCTTCGCGCACACCGGCAGGGACCCGCTCGCGGTGGTCGACGTCCGGCGGGGCGAGCGCGTGCGGGCCGCGGCGACGCTGTCGGGCGGCGAGCGCTTCCTCGCCAGCCTCGCGCTGGCGCTCGGCCTCGCCGACATCGCCGCCGAATCGGGCGGCCGCCTGGAGTGTCTCTTCCTCGACGAGGGCTTCTCCGCGCTGGACGCCGAGTCGCTGGAGCAGGCGATGGAGGGCGTCGAGCGGCTCGCCGGCGACGGGCGCCTCGTCGGGGTGATCACTCACCTGCCGGGGGTTGTCGAGCGACTGGGCGCCGCGATCCACGTGCGCAAGGACATCTCGGGCGCAAGTCACATCGACGGGGCGCCGCCTCCCGGACGGTAGGCTTGCTCGGCGTCGGCGACAGGGGGAGCAGGCGATGACCGAACGGGAACCGCAACCGACCGGGCCGCCGGCGCCCGGCGGGGGGCCGCGCGCCGGCATCCCGGCCTGGGCGCTCACCGCGGGCGGGGTGCTGGTCCTCATCGCCGTCGTCGCCCTCGTCGTGGCGCTGACCCGCGGTGGTGACGGTGACACCCCGGACGATCGGGGCCCGTCCGTGACCACCGCCGCGGCGACGGAGCCGTCCACGGTGACCGACCGGCTCGACCCCCTGCCCACCGCCGAGGACTACGCCGCCGCGATCGCCCCCGCGATGGCCCGCCTCGACGCGTCCGCCGCAGCGACGGGGGCCGCCCTCGCGGGTGCCGCGAACCCCGGCGGCATCGGGCGCGTGCGCACGACCGCGACGCGCCAGCAGCAGGTCGTCGCCCAGGCCCGGGCCCGCCTCGCGGCGATGGGCGCGCCGGCATCGGTCGGGCAGGCACAGGCCCATGGGGCGCTGGCCGAGGCCACGGCCACCCACATCCTCTACCTGCGCCAGGTGGCGCAGGCCACCGGGGGCACGCCCACGCGCGCGCGCCTCGACATCCTCGCGAAAGCCCGGACGACGGCGTCCCGGGCGCTCTCGGAGTACCGGCGGTTCTATTCCCTGGCCCCCGGGGTCCCCGACCGGATCACCGGGTCGGGCCTCGGCAACACCGCCCCCACGCGCGGCGCGATGCTCTCCGTGATCGAGGCGGCCGAACGGGCCGCGGCGACGCCGGAGGGCCGCGGCGACATCATCCCCGACGATGGATTCCGCAGCCCCACCGGGAACCTCCGCTGCGACTACAGGGGCTCGGAACTGCTGTGCAGCTCCCTCAACGACAACTTCGCGGTGGTCCTCCCCGAGACCGGCGGGCCCGTGACCGCCAGCGGCTCCGCCGATGGCGGCCCGGTGCTGCCATACGGCAGCTCCTGGTCGCGCGGCGCCTTCACCTGCAGCTCGCAGACCAACGGGATCTCGTGCGAGAACGCCAGCGGCAACGGCTTTTTCCTCAGCCGGGAGAGCTACTTCGCGTGGTGACCGGGCGCGGCGCCCGGCACAGGGCGCCGCGGAGGGGCACCCGGCTGCAACAGCCGATGCGCCCGCATCACCGAAACGGCGCGCAAGTGAGACGTCCAACCTCCATAATCAGACATGCGCCAGATGAATGCGTTCTGCATCAGCTCACTTGTCTCACCATGCAGTACGCAGGGGCCTGAAAGTCTCGCGAATGTCCGCCGACGGCGGCGGCCGAGACGCGCAAACGTTGCAACACCCTCCGGGGTCAGATAGACAACCTCGCCCCCGTCAGCCGACTACGGGAATTCCGATTGCCTAATGCCGCCTCCCCCCCTCCAGGCGACGCCTCCATGCCCAGCATCGGAGCCGTACGCGAAACGCGCGCCCACGAGCGGCGCGTCGCCGTGACCCCCGCGGTCGTCCCCCAACTCGCCAAGATGGGCCTCCGGGTCGTGGTCGAGGCGGGAGCGGGTGACGCCGCCGGCTTCACCGACTCCGAATACGAGTCGAAGGGCGCCCGCATCGGCAGCCGAGCGGATGCGCTCGGCGCCGACATCGTCGCCGCCGTCCAGATCGGCGGCGGCGACCCCGCGAGCCCCGACGTGCAGGCCCTGCGGCCCGGGCAGGTCGTGGTCGGCACGGCCGCCCCGTTCGCCAACCCGCAGCTCACCGCCGCCCTCAACGAGAAGGGCGTCACCCTCTTCGCGCTCGAGCTCCTGCCGCGCACCACGCGCGCGCAGTCCATGGACGTCCTCAGCTCCCAGGCCAACATCGCCGGCTACAAAGCCGTCCTTCTCGCCGCCGAGGCCCTCCCCAAGGTGTTCCCGCTGCTGACCACCGCCGCCGGCACCCTCGCGCCGGCGCGCGTGTTCATCATCGGCGTCGGCGTCGCCGGCCTGTCGGCCATCGCGACGGCGCGCCGCCTCGGCGCCGTTGTCGAGGCGTACGACGTCCGCCCCGCGGTCAAGGAGGAGGTCCAGAGCCTCGGCGCCCGGTTCATCGAACTCGACCTCGACACCGGCCAGGAGGGCTCCGGATCCGGGGCATACGCCCAGAAGATGTCCGAGGACACCATCAAGCGCCAGCAGGAACTGATGGCGAAAACGATCGCCAACGCCGACGTCGTCATCACCACCGCGCAGGTGCAGGGCGCCACCGCACCCGTACTCGTCACGCAGGCCATGGTCGAAGGCATGCGCCCAGGGTCGGTGATCATCGACCTCGCAGCCGAGCAGGGCGGCAACGTGGAACCCAGCAAGCCCGGCGAGACCGTCACCGTGAACGGCGTCAACGTCGTCGGCCCCGTCAACGTCCCATCGACGGTCGCCCACCACGCCAGCCTCGTCTACGCCAAGAACGTCGCCAACTTCGTCGCCCTCATGGCCAAGGACGGCGTCAACCCCACGGTCGACGACGACCTGGTGCGCGACACCACCGTCTGCCACGCCGGCGAGATCCGCCACCCGCGCGTGCGCGAGACGCACGGCCTCGAGCCCCTCCCGGCTCCCGCCCAGCCCGAGCCCGACGCGGCTCCCGACTCGCCCGAGGGGGTGACCGCATGATCGAGCTTCTCGGGGCTCTCCCGCTCGCCAGCGCCCTGGCGGACAACTTCCCCAGCATCACCGCCGAACAGGCCATCACCAGCCTGTTCATCCTCTCCCTGTCGGCGTTCGTCGGCTTCGAAGTGATCCGCCGGATCCCGAAGCTGCTCCACACGCCGCTGATGGCACTCACCAACGCCATCGCCTCGATCGTGCTCGTCGCCTCGCTGCTCATCCTCGGGCAGGCCGACGAGACCTACCTGAAGGTCATGGGCTTCATCGCGGTCGTCGCATCGACCCTCAACGCCGTCGGTGGCTTCATCATCACCGACCGCATGCTGCGCATGTTC
>JBKHVQ010000069.1:0-2147 GCA_046569985.1 Thermoleophilia bacterium
GGCCATCAGGATCGCGCGGCCGTGGCCCTCGCTGATCTCACCCCGGGCGAGCATCTCCTGAACCGACTCGGGGAGCTCGAGGAGCCTGAGCAGGTTGGAGATCGCCGGACGGCTGCGGCCGAGACGCTCGGCCACCTCGCCGTGGCTCTGGCCGAAGTCCTCGATCAGGCACGCGCATGCCTGCGCGACGTCGATCGGGGAGAGGTCCTCGCGCACCAGGTTCTCTGCGAGGGCGAACTCGAGGCTCTCCCGATCGTCGACGGCGCGCACGACCGCCGGGATCCGCTCCAGGCCCGCGATCTGGGCGGCGCGCCAGCGCCGCTCACCGGCCACGAGGACGTGGATTCCCGCGGCATCCGGCGGGCGCACGACAACCGGTTGCAGCACGCCACTCGCCCGGAGCGACGCCGCCAGCGCCTGGAGGGCCTCCTCGTCGAAGCTCGCGCGGGGCTGGTCGGGGTTCGGAGTGATCGCGGCGGGGGGCAGCTCGGCCAGGCGGGCTCCGCCGGAGGTCGCCTCCGGGCCACCCTCTCCCAGCAGGGCCGCCAGCCCGCGGCCCAGGCCGCGCCGATCACGTGCGGGGTTCTCAGCCACGCGTCGCCACCTCCTTCGCCACCTCGAAGTACGCGTCAGCGCCCGCGCAATGCGGGTCGTAGCGGATCACCGGCTCGCCGTAGGATGGAGCCTCGGCCAGGCGGACGTTGCGCGGGACGACGGTGGCGAACACGAGGTCCGGGAAGTGCCGTCGCACCTCGTTGATGACCTCGCCGCTCACCCGAGTGCGCGCGTCGTGCATGGTCATCAGCATTCCCGCCACCGTGAGGGACGGGTTCAGGTTGGCCTGGATGGCCGCGATCGTCTCGGTGAGGCGGGTGAGCCCCTCGAGGGCGTAGTACTCGCACTGCACCGGCACGATCAGGCGCTCGGCCGCCGCGAGGGCGTTGACCGTCAGCAGGTCGAGTGATGGCGGGCAGTCGATGAAGATGTAGCGGTAGCTGTCGCGCACCGGCTCCAGGGCGGCGCGCAGGAGGAACTCGCGGCCCTCCCGGGACGGCAACTCCACCGCCGCCGCAGCGAGATCGGGCGCGGAGGGGAGGACATCGAGGTTGGGGATGTCGGTGCCGAGGACCGCGTCTGCCACCGGGACGCCGTCCAGGAGCACATCGGCGATGGTGAGCCGGTCGCGGCCAGAGACGCCGAGGCCGCTGCCGGCATTGGCCTGGGGATCGGCGTCGACCAGCAGGACGCGCGCGCCGGCCTCGGCCAGGCATGCCGCCAGGTTCACGGTGGTGGTCGTCTTGCCGACCCCGCCCTTCTGATTGGCGACCGCGTAGATCACGCGCCCACCCCGAGGGGGCGCTTGGCGGCGCGGCCCGCGCGGCGCGGGAAACGGCCGGGCGTGGGCAGCACCTTGGCGTAGCGGTCCAGCATGCGCCGCGCGCCGGGGAACGGGGCCACCGGATGCGGCTCCATGCGCTCCAGGCCGAGGATCCCGGCGGCGGCGGCGGCATCGGCATCGAGCGCCGGGTCCGCACCGGCGGTGCGCCACAGGACGATGTGCCCGCCCACCGCGACCAGGGGGGCGGTCAGTTCCAGGGCGACCGCGGGTGAGGCCAGCGCGCGCGCCGTCGCCAGCGACCACTCCTCGCGGCGGGCTCCGGCAAGGTGCTCTGAGCGGTCGGCCACGATGCGCAGGTTAGGGAACTCGCCCACGCATCGCTCAAGCCACCGCGCCTTTTTCCCCTCGCTTTCGACGAGGGTGACGATCGCCCCGGGCAGCGCCGCCGCAAGGGGGATCCCTGGAAAACCCCCGCCGCTTCCCACATCGATGATCGTCGTCGCGGCGCGCACCTCCGGCAACGCGAGGGCCACCAGGCTGTCGGCAAGGTGGCGATCGACGGCGTCGTCGAGGTCCGTGATCGTGGTGAGATTCTGCTTCTGGGCGGCGAGGCGATCCACGAGCGCGATCAGCGCGGCGGAGACCGATGGCGCGATGGTGACGCCGGCGTCGGCCAGTCGGCGCTCAAGGCGCCGGGCGGGAGAGGGGTCGGACACGGGCTCCAGCGGTTTCACGTGAAACAGGTACGGGGCGCAGCGCCCGAGCGCGGACGTGGCCGGCGGGGTGCGGTTTCACGTGAAACCGCACC
>JBKHVQ010000070.1:0-4720 GCA_046569985.1 Thermoleophilia bacterium
GTCAAGGCCCGGGCCCGCGGCGACCCAGAGGGCGGACGGCACCCCGGCCTTCGCGGCGGACAGCACCGCGCGCGCCGCGTCCATCACCGCCTCGACCTCCGGGTCGTCCGCGCTGACCGGGCGGACGATCTCATCGGACCAGTCCAGGCCGTAGAGCGGCCCGTCGTCGCCCTGCGAGCCCTCGATGATCACGGCCCCCGCCCGCGCCAGCGCGGCGGCGTCGAAGCCCCGCGCGATCAGCGGGCGCACCGGCACGGCGGCGCGCGCGCGGGCCACGGAGCCGGGCCCGTCGTGCTCCAGCCCGGTGGAGAGGACATCCAGTCCGAGGCTCATCAGGCGCTCCGGCCACGCCGGCCCGGCCGGCAGAGGCCCGAGGGCGACGGTGGGAAGCACCGGCAACTGCACGCCACGGCGGGAAAGCTCGTCTCGTCTCATGCACCGCAACGTATCCCACCGGCCCCCACTACGATCGTCCCCCGTGAACCCGGTCCTCAGCCGCATCGGCCCCTGGGTGGGCCTCGCGACCAGCCCGGTCGCCCTCGTCGCGGGCGGTGGCGTCGCCGAGGGACTCAGCGGAGCGGAGCTCGTGATCGCGGTGGTGGTCGGCGCCGCGCCGCTGGCCACGCTGTCGGGTGCGCAGGGCGTCGTCGGGCAACGGGAGGGCCGGCCGCTGGCGCCGATCACCGCGCGGGTGCTGGGCACCGCCGGGAGCCGCTATGTCGGCTCGGTGGTGATGCTGGCCATGATGCTCGGCTGGTTCGGGGTGAACGCGGGCATCGCCGGGGCGGCGACCGGGCGCCTCGTCGGCCTGCCCGACACCCTGGGGATCGCGCTGTTCGCCGCGGCGCTGCTCGCGATCGCTCTGCTGGGGTTGCGGATGCTGTCGTGGGCGGGGCTGACCGCGGGCGTCGCGGCGACGGCGCTCGCGGCGTACGGCATGTACCTGGTGCTGGACGGGCGCGAGGTCACCCTGAGCGGCGGCTTCACCGGAGCCGAGCCGATGCCGCTGGCCGCGGGCATCACCCTGATGGTCGGCTACGGAAGCGCCTTCTCGCTGCGCACGCCCGACTTCACCCACGACCTGCCGCGCGCGCGGCACGTGGTCTGGTGTGCGCTCTGGGGTCTGTGCGTGCCCCTGATCGCCTTCGCCCTCGCCGGCGCGCTGCTGTACGCGGCCACCGGCGACTGGGACCTCGGCGATGCGCTCCGGGATCTCGGCAGCTCGCAGCTGGCCTACCTGTTCGTGGCCGTCGGTTTCGTCGGCTCGGTGCTGACGAACATCTGGTCAGGCGGGCTCGCGCTGCGCGATGTCGTACCGCGTCTCGGCGCGCGCACGGCCATGGCGGCGGTGACGCTGGTGGGCGCCGCCGCGGCCGCGGCGGGGTCGGCGGACCGCGCCCTCGACTGGCTCACGCTGATGGCGCTGGCCGCCCCGGGCCTGGTCGTCCTGTGCGTGATCGCCCGACCAGGGTCAGATGAACCCGCGCGCGGGTGGAGATTCGTCCCCCTTATCGCGTGGGGGACGGGTATCGTTTGTGCGATAGGCCTGCAGTACGCGGGCCTCACTGTCGCTCTCCCGGCAGCGGCCGCCGTCCCGGCTGCCGCCTACTGGCTGCTCGGGCGGTTGCCGGAGCGACATCGAGACACCCCATCACGGAGATAATTCATGAGCACGAGCGAGGCGCAGGCGCAGCGAGGCGGGACCGTCGGGCTGGATGCGCACGGCATCACGCCGAGCGGGAACGTGTGGTGGAACCTTCCGCCCGCCGCGCTGTACGAGCACGCTCTCGCGGCCGGCACCGGCCGGCTGGCCGAGGGGGGCCCGCTGGTCGTCTCGACCGGTGCCCACACGGGACGCCAGCCGAAGGACAAGTTCGTCGTCGAGGAGCCGGGCTCGAAGGACCGCATCTGGTGGGGTGACGTCAACCAGCCCATCTCCGAGGCGCACGCCGACGGCCTGCGGGGCAGGCTTCAGGAGCATCTCAGCGGGTCCGGCGATCTCTACGTGATCGATGCCTTCGCCGGCGCCGACCCGAAGTACCGCCTGTCGGTGCGCGTCGTCTCCGAGAGCGCCTGGCACTCCCTCTTCGCCCAGACCATGTTCATCCGCCCGGGCGACGAGGACCTGGAGGGCTTCGCCCCCGAGGCGCTCATCCTCCACGCGCCCAGCTGCGAGGCCGACCCGGCCACCGACGGCACGCGCAAGGGCAACTTCGTGGTGCTGCACCCCAGCAACCAGGAGATCCTGATCGGCGGCACCTACTACGCCGGCGAGATCAAGAAGTCGATCTTCACGCTGATGAACGACCTGCTGCCGAACCGCGGCATCCTGTCGATGCACTGCTCGGCCAACGTCGGCGCCGACGGGAACGTCGCCGTCTTCTTCGGCCTGTCGGGCACCGGAAAGACCACGCTCTCCACCGACTCCGAGCGCCCGCTGATCGGCGACGACGAGCACGGCTGGAGCGACGACGGGGTCTTCAACATCGAGGGCGGCTGCTACGCGAAGGTGATCAACCTGTCACCCACCGCGGAGCCCGAGATCTACGCCACCACCCAGAAGTTCGGCACCGTGCTCGAGAACGTGGTGATGGACCCGGTGACCCGGGAGCTGGATCTCGACAGCGACCACCTCACCGAGAACACCCGGGCGGCCTACCCGCTCACCTCGATCCCGAACGCGATTCCCGAGAAGCGCGCCGGTCACCCCACCGCCATGGTGATGCTGACCGCCGACGCCTTCGGCGTGCTGCCGCCGGTGGCCAAGCTCACCCCCGAGGAGGCGATGACCTACTTCCTCGCCGGCTACATCGCCAAGGTCGCCGGCACCGAGGTGGGCGTCGTCGAGCCGCAGGCGACTTTCAGCTCATGCTTCGGGGCCGCGTTCCTGCCGCAGCCCCCGCGGGTCTACGCCGACCTGCTCGGCGAGCGCCTCGCCAAGTACGGCGTGCAGGCCTGGCTCGTGAACACCGGCTGGACCGGCGGCCCGTACGGCACCGGCCACCGCATGCCGATCGCCGCCACCCGCGCCATCGTGCGCGCGGCGGTGTCGGGCGAGCTGAACTCGGCCGAGACACGCACCGACCCGATCTTCGGCTTCCAGGTGCCCGTCGCGATCGAGGGCGTCGACGCCGGCCTGCTCGACCCGCGCAGCACGTGGTCCGACGGCGCGGCCTACGACGCGTCCGCCACGGACCTCGCGGCCCGCATCGCCGAGCACTCCGCGAAGATGCGCGGCTAGATCCGCTCACCCCGCGCGGCTCCGGCCGCGCGGGGTGCCCTACCGCTCGCCCGCGCCGAGGTCGAAGCGCGGCGCGCGCCCCTCCGAGAAGGCCCGCAGTCCCTCCCGCAGGTCGGGGCCGCCGAAGGCCCGGACGCGCCAGCGATCCGCGACGCCCGCCACGTCCGACACGCCGGGCTCCAGCTCGATCGCGCGGATGACGGCGCGCGTCCCGGCGACAGCGATCGGCGAGCAGGCGGCCACATCCGCGGCCGCGCGCTGCGCGACGCCCCACAGCTCCTCGGGGCCCGTGAGCTCGTCGACCAGGCCGAGGTCGAAGGCCTCGGCGGCGAGGATCGGGCGCCCGGTGATGAACAGGCGCCTGGCGCGCGCTGCGCCCATGAGCTCCACGGCCCGCCGCAGGCCCTGCGGCGCGTAGACCACCCCCAGCCGCGCCGCGGGCATGCCGATGCGCGCGTCCTCCCGCGCGATGCGCCAGTCGCAGGCCATCGCCAGCTCGAGTCCGCCGCCGAGGGCGGCGCCGTTGACCACCGCGATCACCGGGCGGACGCAGCCGGCGATCGCCTCCGATGCCTGGAAGAGCAGTTCCTCCCCGGCGCGTAGATGCGCGACGCGCTCGTCGGCGGGCGCCCCGGCCAGGTCGGGGCCCGCCGAGAAGTGCCGGTCGCCGGCGCCGGTGAGCAGGACGGCGTGGGCCGATTCGACGGCGGGCCCGTTCAGTAGGCTCGCGAGGCTGCGGAGCATGGCCCGGGTGACGGCGTTCGCGCGGTCCGGGTTGTGGATGCGCACGACCAGGATGCCGGCCTGCGACTCGGTGTCGATGCGGGGAGAGGGATCGGATGGGTTCACGGGTTCAGGTGGTCGGGGCCGGGGCGGTGGGCTCGTACTACGGCGCGCTGCTGGCGCGCGACGGCCACGAGGTTACCCTCGTGGCCCGCGGGGCTCACCTCGACGCGCTGCGCGCCCAGGCCGCGATCCGGGTGCGCGAGGCCGACAGGAGCATGTGGCAGGTGCCTGTCGCCGCGGTGGACGCCCCCGTGGAGGGCGCGGACCTGGTGATCGTCGCCACCAAGTCGCACCACACCACCGAGGCCGCGCGCGCGCTGGCGCCGGTGCTGGCACCCGGCACGCCCGTGCTGTCGCTCCAGAACGGCGTGGAGAACGTGGAACGCCTCGCCGCGCTCGTCGGCGCGGAGCGCGTCCTGGGGGGCATCGCGTTCGTGGGCCTGCGCATCCACGTCCCCGGGACCGTGGACCACCAGGCCCAGGGGTGGGTGCGCTTCGGCGACCCGGCGGGCCTGACCCCGCGCGCCCACGCCGTGCACGCCATCGTGTCCCGGTCGTGGGATGTCACGCTCTCCCCCGACATCGTCCACGACCAGTGGCACAAGCTGCTGTGGAACGCGGGGTTCAACGCGGTGTGCACCATCTCGGGCGCCACCGCCGGCCGCGCCCTCGCCACGCCCGAGCCGCGTTGGC
>JBKHVQ010000071.1:0-2768 GCA_046569985.1 Thermoleophilia bacterium
TCTCGCCCTGTGGCTGCCGAAGTACTACGTCGATGTCTACGACATCTCCCTCGGCTGGGCGGGAGTCCTCACATCGTTGTTCATCTTCCCGGCCAGCCTGCTGCGCCCGCTGGGCGGATGGTTCTCCGACCGCTTCGGGGCCCGCAAGGTGACCTACCTCGTCTTCATCACCCTGATGGCGTCGTCGTTTGCCCTGACGCTCACCCTCTCGGTGTGGATCTTCACCGTGCTGGTTGTCGCGGTCGGTGTTTCGATGGGCATCGGGAAGGCGTCGGTCTACAAGTACGTGCCCGAGTACTTCCCGAACGATGTCGGTGCCGTCGGTGGACTGGTCGGCGCCATCGGCGGCGTCGGCGGGTTCGTCCTGCCGCTCGCCTTCGCCCAGGCCGAGGCCTTCGCCGGCCGGCCCGAGGCGATGTTCTATGTCATGGGCCTGCTCGCGACCGTGAGCCTCATCTGGCTGCATATCGTCGTGCTCCGTATCAGGGCCCACTCGAAACCAGGGGAGATCTGAGATCTGACATGAGCACTCATTCGCCATCCGACACGCCCCCCTCCGGCCCCGGGGGCAGGCGCGGCTCCACCTGGCTCGACGAATGGGACCCCGAGGACGAGGGCTTCTGGGACTCCCGCGGGAAGCGCATCGCCCATCGCACCCTCACCATCACGACCGCGAACCTCACGATGGCCTTCGCGGTCTGGTTCGTGGTCAGCGCCCTGGTGGTGCGACTCGAGGGCATCGGCTTCGACCTCTCGGGCACGCAGCTGTTCTGGCTGGCCGCGATGCCGGGACTCGCCGCCGGTACCCTGCGGATCGTCCACATGTTTCTCGTTCCCCTGTACGGGACCCGGCATGTGGTGAGCGTCTCAACAGCCCTGCTGCTGCTGCCGCTCCTGGGCTGGTTCTTCGCGATCCAGGACACCGGCACGCCGTACTGGGTGCTCCTGCTCCTGGCGTTCCTCGCCGGCCTCGGCGGCGGCAACTTCTCGTCGTTCATGCCGTCGACCAGCCTCTTCTTCCCGAAGCGCAAGCTCGGGACGGCCCTCGCGGTGCAGGCCGGCATCGGGAACTTCGGCGTCAGCCTGGTGCAGTTCCTCACCCCGTGGGTGATCGGCTTCGCCCTGATCGGATCGTCTCAGATCACCGACGAGGGCGACGAGGTCTGGCTCCAGAACGCCGCTCTTGTCTGGGTCCCGATCGTCGCGGTCCTGGCGATCATCGCCTGGATCGGACTCCGCAGCGTCCCCGTGCGGGCCAACTTTCGTGAGCAGCTGGACATCTTCGGCGAGCGCGACACGTGGCGCATGACGTCCCTGTACATCATGACCTTCGGTTCCTTCGCCGGATTCGCCGCGATCTTCCCGCTGCTTATCAAGGACCTGTACGGGGATTTCGACAACGCTCCGACGCCCCTGACCTACGCATTCCTCGGCCCTCTGATCGGATCGGCGGCCCGTGTCGGGGCGGGCCCGCTCGCCGACCGCTGGGGTGGCGCGCGCCTCACGGCGCTCTCGGGCGCCGGCCTCCTCGTCTGCACGATCGGGGCCGCTTTCTTCCTGTCGCCGTCATCTGTCGATGAGTTCCCTTGGTTCCTGGGGTTCATGCTCGGGATCTTCCTGTTCTCCGGGATCGGCAACGCGTCGACCTTCAAACAGATGCCGATGCTCTTCCCGCAGCGCCAGGCCGCCGGGGTCATCGGATGGACGGCCGCCGTCGCCGCCTACGGGCCGTTCGTCTTCGCGGTCTTGGTCGCCGCGGCGACCTCGCTCGGGGGCAGCCCGCTGTACTTCTTCGTCGGTGCCGCGGCCTTCTATGCGCTCAACATCTGGATCAACTGGCGCCATTACGCGCGTAAGGGGGCGCCCAAGCCCTGCTGACCCAAGCCGGCGGGCCGGGCGGTGCGTCGCGCGCCGACCGGCCTACCGGCCCGCCCGGGCCGTGCGCGGCCGCGGGCGGTCAGGCGAGAACTGCTCGCTCCTGGTCGGTGAGGTGGCAGGCGGGGTCGGCGGCGGTGAGGTGCCCTGTCGAGGCGAGAGCACGCGAGGCCAGTCCCCCACCGCACATCGG
This sequence comes from Thermoleophilia bacterium, assembly GCA_046569985.1. Lineage (GTDB taxonomy): Bacteria > Actinomycetota > Thermoleophilia > Miltoncostaeales > Miltoncostaeaceae > JAVJSF01. The sequence goes on from JBKHVQ010000071.1 coordinate 2,069, forward strand.
AAGCCACCGGCACGCGGCGCACGGGCCCTCGATCTCGATGGAGCGCCGGCGGAGGCGTTCCAGTGCGGGCGGCGGATCGGTCCACAACTGCGACAGGGGGCGCTCCCGCACCGACCCGATCGGGTCCACCGGCCAGAACTGATCCGGTCGCACACGCCCCTCCCAGTCGATCGAGACGAGCGCGCGCCCGGCGGCGTTCGCGGCGCCGCCGTTCCAGGTGAGGGCGCGCTCGATGTCGGCGACACGCTCGGGAGCGTTCCGCTGGGCCCACATGTGGAGCGCGGGTCCGTCGGCGTAGTTGTCGACGGTGAGCACCTCGACCTCGCGGTCCTCGGCCACCCAGAGGCGGGCGCGCTCGAAGATGCGTTCCACCGTTTCCCGCGAGAGCTGCGGGTCGATCGCGCTCTGCGACGCTCCGCGTCCGGCGGGCACAAGGTGATAGAAGCACACCCGGGAGATCTGCTCGCGTTCGATCAGGTCGAAGAGCTCGGGCAGCGCGGCGATCGCCGTCGGTGACAGCGTGATGCGCAGGCCGGTGGTGACACCCTCCTCGCGCAACGCGCGGATCCCCTTGAGGGTCCGCTCGAAGGCCCCGCGCTTGCCGCGGAAGTGATCGTGGGTGGCTCCGATACCGTCGATGCTGATGCCCGCGTAGCGGACCCCCAGATCGGCGAGGCGTTGCGCCCGGCGCTGCGTGATC
>JBKHVQ010000072.1:0-5206 GCA_046569985.1 Thermoleophilia bacterium
CGACCGCCCCCGAGCCGGCGGACACCACGAGCGCGCCCGCCACCACGCCCACGGAGACCGTCACCGCCACACCCTGAGGGTGCGGCGGCCGCCGGGCAACCGGGGTGGCACCCACCATCCGCGTATCTGATGTTATTGTCAGATAATCACAACGGCGGACATGGGGTCGGTGCTGTGGGATCACCCGGGGATGCGCGCCCGATATATGAGCTCAAGGCGGAGTTGTTCCGGGCGCTCGCCCACCCGGCGCGCATCCGAGCGCTCGAGGTGCTGGTCGGGGGCGAGCGCTCGGTCGGCGAACTGCAGCCGGAGGTCGGCATCGAATCGTCCCACCTCTCCCAGCAGCTGGGCGTGCTGCGAAGGGCCGGGCTGGTCACCACCCGGAAGGAGGGCGCGTCGGTCATCTACGCGATCCGGGACCCCCAGCTCGCGGACCTTCTCGCGGTCGCCAAGGACATGCTGATCACCTCCCTGTCGCGCACCCAGGACCTCCTGGAAGGCCTGCGCGCCGAGGCGAGCCCCGAGTGAATCCCGCCCTCCGGGCCGTGTCGGACCTGGCGCCGCGCGGGTCCGACTACGCGGGGCTGCGCTCGCATTGGCGCAAGGACCTGGTCGCCGGCCTCACCGTGGCCGTGGTCGCGCTGCCGCTGGCCCTCGGGTTCGGCATCTCCAGCGGGATGAGCGCCGAGGCGGGGCTGATCACCGCGATCATCGCGGGGCTCGTCGCCGCGATCTTCGGGGGGTCCAGCGTCCAGGTGTCGGGGCCGACGGGGGCGATGGCCGTGGTCCTCCTGCCCATCGTGGCCCAGCAGGGGCTCGGCGCGGTCGCGACGGTCGGGATCGTCGCCGGCCTGCTGGTCGTGCTCGCCGGACTCCTTCGCCTGGGGCGCTACCTGGCCTACATCCCCTGGCCGGTGATCGAGGGCTTCACGCTCGGCATCGCGGTGATCATCTTCCTGCAGCAGGTACCCGCCGCGCTTGGTGTCCCGCGCCCCGAGGGCGAGAACACCGCGGTGGTCGCCGTCCGCGCCATCGGCGATGCGGCGGGCGAGGTCCAGGCGGCCTCGATCCTGATCGTCGCCGTCGCGGCGGCGGTGATGTGGGGGTCGGCGCGGCTCCACCGCGGCATCCCGGGCTCGTTGCTGGCCGTCGTCGTGGGCACGCTCATCGCGGAGTGGGCGGGATTGGACGTGGCCCGCATCGGGGCGCTCCCGGGCTCCCTACCCGCCCCGTCGCTCCCGTCGATGGAGCCCGGGCAGTTCCGGGGACTGCTCAGCGCCGCCGTCGCGGTCGCCGCGCTCGCGGCGATCGAGAGCCTCCTCTCGGCCAAGGTCGCCGACGGCATGCAGGACGGCCGGCCGCACGACCCCGACCGGGAACTGCTGGGGCAGGGGATGGCCAACATCGTCGCCCCGCTGTTCGGGGGCATGCCCGCCACCGGGGCGATCGCGCGCACCGCGGTCAACGTCCGCTCGGGCGCCGTCACGCGGATGGCCTCCATCGTCCACGCGCTGACCCTGGCCGTCATCGTCCTGGTCGCCGCCGGCCTGGTGGCGCGCATCCCGCTCGCGGCGCTCGCGGGGGTGCTGATGATGACCGCCGCGCGCATGGTCGAGCGCCACAACATCCGGGCGGTCCTGACCTCGACCCGCTCGGACGCCCTGGTCCTCGCGGCCACCGCCGCCGCCACCGTCGCCTTCGACCTGATCGTCGCGATCGAGATCGGCATGGTGGTCGCCGCGGTGCTGGCGCTGCGCATGCTGGCGCGCTCGGCGCGTATCGAGGAGACGCCCATCGACGCCGCCCGGCCCGAGCTCGGTCACGAACGGGAGATGGCGCTGCTCGACGAGCACATCGTCGTCTACCGCCTCGACGGCGCCCTCTTCTTCGGCGCCGCGCAGCGCTTTCTCGCGACCCTCACCGAGACCGGTGAGGTCCGCGTCGTGATCCTGCGCCTTCCCCACCTCCACATGATCGACGCCACCGGCGCTCAGACGCTGGGGCAGGTGGTCGAGAACCTGGAGGAGCGCGGCATCACGGTGCTGCTGAAAGGGCCCCGCCCCGAGCATGTCCCGGTGCTGCGGGCGGTCGGCGTGCTGGACCGGCTCGCCCACGACCGTCACCTGTTCGGCGACCTCGATGCCGCCGTCGCCCACGCCCGCGTGCACGTCACCCGTGCCCTCGCAGGGGTGGCCTGAGGGGCGGCGCACTCCTCTTTTCGCGATCGTGCGCCCCTCGGGCGCGCACCGATGGCCATGGTTGCGCGCCCCGTCCTCCTTGGCGGGGGTCCCGGCGCGCATCCATGGCCGATCTCAGTCCCCCGCGGGCACGCCCTCCCCCTCCCGGGCGAGCTCGTCGAGCGAGAGCTGCCATTGGGCCACCAGGCCCGAGACGCCGACCCCCACCAGGCGCAGATGCCCGGGCCGCGAGCGCAGGGCCTCGCGCGCCAGGCGGCGGGCCAGGGTCGCGATCAGCGCCCCGTCCTGCGTGGGCGCGGGGAGCGTGTGCGACCGGGTCACCGTGTGGAAATCCTTCGCGTAGCGGAGCTTCACCACCACCGTCGGCCCGGCCCGCCCGCGCTCCCCCAGGCGGTCGGCCACCTGCCCGGCCAGCGCGTCGAGTTCGCGATCGAGATCGGAGAAGCGCCGAATGTTCCGGTCGTAGGTCGACTCGCGGGACACCTGGACCGGCTCGGCGGGCTCCGTGACGATCGGACGCCGGTCGTCGCCGCGGGCCCGGTCGCGCAGATCCGCCCCGTGGGCGCCGGGCAGCGCCGCGGCGAGCCGGGCGTCGTCGAGGGCGGCGAGATCGCCCACGGTGGCGATGCCTGAGGCGTGGAGCCGGCCGGCGGTCTTCGGCCCGACCCCGGGCAGCCGCTCCACCGGCAGCGGAGCGAGGAACGCGGCCTCCTCCCCCGCCGGCACCAGGGTGACGCCCGCGGGCTTGTCCATGTCGGCGGCGATCTTCGCCGCCACCTTCACGCGGGCGATGCCGATTGAGCAGGTGACGCCGGCCGCATCGTTCACGCCCGACTGCAGCAGCGAGGCGAACGCGCGCGGCTCGGCCCCCTCGGGCACCGCGAGGTAGCCCTCGTCGATGCCGGTTTGCTCCACGGCCGGCGACAGGTCACGCAGAGCCGCCCAGATGGCCCGCGACACGGCGCGGTAATGGGCGATATCGGGCCGCAGGAAGACGAGATCCGGGCAGCGCCGGCGCGCCTGCGCGGAGGGCAGCGCGGAGCCCACACCGAAGCCCCGGGCGGCGTAACTGGCGGTCGCGACGACGCCCCGGCCGTCGGGGCTTCCGCCCACGCAGAAGGCCACCCCGCGCAGTTCCGGGCGCCGCGCCTCCTCGCAGGCGCAGAAGAACGCGTCGAGATCGAGCAGGCAGATCATCGTCCCGCAGAGCCTACGATGGGGGACGACCCGCCCGCGACCGAACAGAGGTGACCATGAACCCGACCATCTCCCTGGGTCGCATCGCCGGCGTCCCGGTGGGCGTCAACTGGAGCGTCCTGTTCGTGATGGCGTTGATCGTCTGGACGCTCGCCGGCACCGTGTTCCCCGACGCGGCACCCGATCTCAGCACGACCGCGCACGTCGTGATGGGGGTGATCGGCGCGCTGATCTTCCTGACGTCGATCCTCCTGCACGAACTGGGCCACGCGGTGCAGGCCCGGCGCGACGGCGTGGAGATCGAGGGCATCACGCTGTGGCTCTTCGGCGGGGTCGCGAGCTTCCGCGGCATGTTCCCCACCTCCGGGGCCGAGTTCCGCATCGCGATCGCCGGCCCGCTGGTGACCCTCGTCCTCGGCGCGGTATTCCTGGCGATCTCGGTCGTGCCGGGCATGCCCGACGAGGTCGTGGCGGTGGCGGCGTGGCTCGGGGTCATCAACCTCGTCATCCTGGTCTTCAACCTGCTGCCGGCCTTCCCGCTCGACGGGGGCCGCATCCTGCGCTCGGCCCTCTGGGCGCGCTCGGGCAACTTCGCGAAGGCGACCGAGCAGGCCGCGCGGGGCGGGCGGGCGATCGCCTTCGCGCTGATCGGGCTGGGCATCCTCAGCTTCATGCTGACCGGCGCGCTGGGCGGCGCCTGGCTGGCCCTGATCGGCTGGTTCCTGCTGATGGCGGCGGGGGCCGAGTCGCGGGCGACCATCGCACGCGAGGCGCTGAAGGGGCTGCGCGTGCGCGATGCCATGGCCGCCGACCCCGTGACCGCCCCCGCGGCAATGCCCCTGGGGCGGTTCATGGACGAGATCGTGTGGCACAGCCGCTTCACCACCTACCCGGTGGTCGACGGCGGGCGGCCGGCCGGGCTCCTCCCCTTCCGGCGCGTGGCGCGCGTGCCGCGCGCCGAGTGGGACGCGCGCAGCGTGCGCGAATGCATGGTGCCGCTCACGGACCTTGTGGTCGTCGACGCGGACGATCCGCTCACCGACGCCGGGATGCTGCTGTACGGCGACGAACTGGGCCGGGCCCTCGTGGTCGAGGACGGCCACCTCGCGGGGCTGCTGTCGGTCACCGACATCGCGCGCGCCCTGGAGCTGCGCCAGGCGAACGCGGGGGAGGCGGCCACAAGCCGCGACGCGCCACGTCTGTGAGCTCGATGAGGCGCCGGGCCTGCGGGGGGCGCGGTTGGAGCACCCCCCGAGGGCTCAGGACGGTCCGTCGGCTGCGCGGATGGGCGGTCTCACCGGGCGCGGGCCGGAATCAGTCGTCGGGGCGCGAGGCGATGATGAAGTGGTTCGATGCCTTCCCGGCGTCGATCATCGCCAGATAGTCCTGGAAGTACACGATGTGGTGGTCGGTCTGCTCGGCGCCCTGTTCCGCGGCGATCGCGTCGCGGTGCGTGGTCCACCCGTCGAGCCACCGCTGCATCGTGTTGCGGAAGTCGCTGATGAACTCGGTGACCTCGTCGACGACGAAACCGGCTTCCCGCAGCTTCGCCTTGTAGCCGGCGAGCGAGTCCGTGTATTGCGGGATCGCATATCCGCGGGCGATCCGCTCGCGGGCATCCTCGTCGCCCTCCCCGAATTCGAAGGTCCCCGACAGGAACGCCCATGTCCCGCCGGGCCGCAGAACCCGCCGGACCTCCCGGAACAGGCCCACCTTGTCCTCGAAGACATTCATGACGTTCATGCTGATCACGATGTCGAAGGAGGCGTCCGGGAACGGCATATCCATCCCGTCGGCCTCCACGAAACGCA
>JBKHVQ010000073.1:0-2649 GCA_046569985.1 Thermoleophilia bacterium
CCACCTCCGCGCGCCCCGCCGGCAGGACGCCCTCGTAGAGGACCTCAGGTAGGCGCCCGTCGCGCGGGGTCACGGCGGAGAGGATCGCCATGAGGCTGTGGGCGGCGGAGAGGGCCGCCCCGCCGTACATGCCGCTGTGCCCGTCGCCCTCGGCGGTGCGAACGCGAACGCGTCGCGCAACGACCCCGCGCAGGCCGCTGCAGATCGCGGGCCGTCCCGGCGCGATCATCGGGCTGTCGAACACGACGCACGCCAGGGCGCCCGCGGCCTCCGGGCCCGCGAGGTACTCCTCGGCCGAGACGCCGTGAGACTCCTCCTCGCCGTCGACGACGAAACCGATCCGCACCGGCAGGCGCCCCTCCTCCGCGAGGCGCTGCACCGCGGCGATCAGCATGAACAGGTTGCCCTTGTCGTCGCTCGCGCCGCGCGCGTACAGGTCGCCGTCGCGAACCGCCGGCTCGAAGGGCGGGCTGGTCCACAGGTCGAGGTCGCCGGGGGGCTGAACATCGTAGTGGCCGTAGATCAGCACCCGGGGGGCGCCGGGGTCGCCGCCTGCGGCCGGCACCTCACCGAGCACGAGCGGATGCCCCTCCGTCTCGCGGATCTCGGTCGCGGCGCCGGCGCGCCGCAACTCGTCGGCGATCATCGCGGCGGCGCGACGCGTGTCGGCGTCGTGGTCGGGGGACGCGCTGATGCTCGGTACGCGCAGCAGGGCGAGGAGGCGGTCCATCTCGTCGGCGGTCATTGGCCCACTCTAGTCTGGGGCGGTGCACCGGCCCGCGCGCATCGAGACCCCGCGCCTGATCCTGCGTCCCCCGCTGATCGAGGACTTCGACGGCTGGGCGGAGTTGATGGGCGATGAGGCGTCGTCGCGCTTCATCGGCGGCGTCCAGCCTCCCGCGCTGGCGTGGCGCGGCTTCCTCACGCTCGTCGGCGCGTGGCAGGTGCAGGGGTTCGGGATGTTCTCGGTGATCGAGCGCGAGAGCGGCGCGTGGATCGGGCGTGTCGGCCCGTGGCGGCCGCTGGGCTGGCCGGGGACCGAGGTCGGCTGGGGTCTCGTCCGCTCGGCCTGGGGCCACGGGTACGCCCACGAGGCCGCCGAGGCGAGCATCGGCTGGGCCTTCACGCACCTCGGCTGGAGCGAGGTTGTCCACTGCATCGCGCCGGAGAACACCGCCTCGATCCGCCTGGCCGAGCGCCTCGGATCGGTGAACCGCGGACCGGGGCGGCTGCCGGCGCCCTTCGAGGAGGCGCGGATCGACATCTGGGCACAGACGCGCGAGGCGTGGAGCGCCCGCGGCAGCGGGCCCGGACGTTAGGGTGCTCCCCGCCGCGGCCGCCGCGGCACGACCTGACGACACACACGAGAGGTCAATCACAGGTGACAGCAGCGATTCGGATCGGCATCGCCGGTTACGGCAACCTCGGCCGGGGCGTGGAGGGGGCCGTCGCCCAGCACCCCGATCTCGCCCTCACGGCCGTCTTCACCCGGCGCGATCCGGCGGCTCTGAGCCCGCAGCGACCGGACACGCGCGTCCTCGGCTGGGACGCCCTCGGCGCCGGTCGCGACGACATCGACGTGCTGATCCTCTGTGGGGGGTCGAAGGAGGACCTGCCCGAACAGGGCCCCGAGCTCGCCGCCCGGTTCAACACCGTCGACAGCTACGACACGCACGCGCGGATCCCGGAGTACTTCGCCGGCGTCGACGCCGCGGCCCGCGCGGCGGGCACCACGGCGCTGGTCGCCTCGGGCTGGGACCCGGGGCTCTTCTCGATCCACCGCGTATACAGCGAGGCGATCCTGCCCGAGGGGCGCACCCACACCTTCTGGGGACGCGGCGTCAGCCAGGGGCACTCCGACGCGATCCGCCGGGTGCCAGGGGTCGCCGGCGCGGTGCAGTACACGCTTCCGGTGCCCGCGGCGATCGAGGCGGTACGCGAGGGCAGGCGCGACGAGTTGTCCACGCGCGAGAGGCACACGCGCGACTGCTACGTGGTGCTGGAGGAGGGAGCCGACCCCGATGAGGTGCGCGAGGCGATCGCGACGATGCCCTACTACTTCGACGAGTACGACACGACGGTCACGTTCGTCACCGCGGAGGACCTCGAGCGCGAACACACGGGCATGCCGCACGGCGGCTTCGTGCTGCGCCGCGGCACCACCTCCCCCGGCCACGTTCAGCTGATGGAGTTCGGCCTGACCCTCGACAGCAACCCGGAGCTCACCGCGAGCGTGCTGGTGGCGTATGCCCGCGCGGTGCACCGCATGGCCCGCTCGGGCGACCACGGCGCGAAGACCGTGTTCGACATCGCCCCGGGCCTGCTGTCGCCGAAATCGCCCGAGCGGCTGCGCGCCGAGCTGCTCTGAGCGCGGCGCGAGGCGAGACGCCTCCTAGAGCCCCTCGCGCCCGTGCGGCGCGTCGAGGTCGATCGCCGGCCCCACCGGCACGATGCCGGTGGGGTTGATCGTCCGGTGGGTCACGTAGTAGTGGCGCTTGATGTGGTCGAAGTCGACGGTCTCGGCCACACCGGGAACCTGGTAGAGGTCGCGCAGATAGCCCGACAGGGCCGGATAGTCGGCGATGCGCCGGATGTTGCATTTGAAGTGGCCGACGTAGACCGGGTCGAAGCGCAGCAGGGTGGTGAACA
>JBKHVQ010000074.1:0-7250 GCA_046569985.1 Thermoleophilia bacterium
CTGGACCGCCCGGCCGGCGCGCGCGGGCGGCCCCGGTCGGCCGAGTGTGACGCGGCGATCCTCGATGCCGCCTGGCGCCTGCTGGGGGAGGTCGGCTACATCCGGCTCTCGATGGAGCGCATCGCGGCGGAGGCCGGCGTCGGCAAGCCGACGCTTTATCTGCGCTACGCCGGCAAGGCGGAGGTCGTCGCTGCGGCCTTCGTGCGCGAGCGGCTGCACCAGGCGCCGGTGCCGACGGGGGACCTGCGTGCCGATGTCGCCGCCCAGCTCGACCATCTGCGCGGGGTGATGGACGGAACCGGGATGGGTCTTCTCGGCACCTGCCTGGTCGAGGAGGAGCGCGTCCCGCACCTGATCGACCTGCTGCGTGAGCGCAGCCTGCGACCCGGGCGCCGCCTGCTGCGCGACATCCTCGATGGCGGGATCGCGCGCGGTGAGGTCGCCGCCGACGCCGATATCCCGACGGCGGTGTCCATGGCGATCGGCAGTTTCTACGCCACCCGCATCGCGGGTGAGCCCTTCGACGAGGGGTGGGCCGACCGCGTCGCCGGGGCGGTCCTGCGCATGGTCGGCGCCGGGGGCTGACCCGGCCCCTCAGCCGCCGTTCAGCAGGGCCGGGTCGATGTCGTCGCGACCGAGTGACCCGTCCCGGATGTCGGCCCCGCCGATACCCCCTTCGACCCTCTCGACCAGCCAGTTCGCCCTCAGCACGGCCGCCTGGGCGATGCGCTGGTTGATGAGGAGTTGCCGTGCGCTGAGGACGACACCATCGTCGTCGGTGATCGCCTGAGGTGCCGGCGCCGCCGGCACGACGTCGGTCGGGACGGCTCCGGTGATCGTGAGTCCGGGTGCGAGCGCCTCGGCGCCGACTGCGCCGTCCTGGATGTCGGCGGAGGTGAGCCCTGCCGTGAACCGCGCGCGCGTCGCATTCGCCCGCAGGACGGCGACCTGTGCGATGCGCTGGTTGATGCGCACCTGGGCCGGCGTCGCCGTGACCGACGCGGGGTCGTCGCCGCCCGCGGGGACCGGGAGGGTCGTGAACACCGGCGCCGGGGTGGATCCGGTGGGGGTCCCGGCGACCGTCACACCGCTGCCGAAGTCCGCGGCGGTGATCGACCCGGGCCGCAGGCGAGCGCGGGGAACCCCTTCGCGAAGCAGGTCGTCGACCGCGTTGACGCGGCGGATCGCCGCCTGGGCGATGCGCTGGTTGATGAGCAGCGCGCGGGAGGAGAGTTCGATGCGCGGCGCGGGCGGGAAGGCGGCGGCCACGAGTTCGACGTTGGGCGGCCCGAGCGCCACGGCGCGCGGCGTCGCGAGGAGGTCGCCCCCGAGAGCCGAGGCGGACAGGGCGGCCTCATTGAGGTCCTCGCCGATACCGATGGTCACGTCGCGGCGCCACGCCTGGCCATCCGAGTGCACGGCGTGCACCGTCGCCGAGCCCGGCCCCTCCGGGTCCATCCACGCGAGGTGCGCCACGCGGTACTCGTCGACGACCGCGCGAACGGTCGAGAGGTCGAGCACCGGGAAAAAGACGAAGTCGTCGTACACGTTGACCGCCGGTTTCCAGATGCCGTTGGCACCCGATCGCACCGCGGCGCGCAGCGCGAGGGTGCCGCCCGGCCCCGCGGCCCCATCCGCCCAGGCCGCGACCGCGTATCCCTCCCGGTTCACCGCGAGCCGCGGGAACGCGAGCCCGGCCGCTCCGAGGGCCTCACCGACCACCTGCGCCACGGGCCAGCCGGAATCGCCCGGCTCGCGCACCGTCACGCGCAGCGCGCGGCCGTCGTCGAGCCACCCGACCGCCGCGTGCCCCGCGTCGCCGACGGCGAGCGTCGCGTGGCCGCCGCTCGCCGCCAGCGTGCGTGCGGGCTGCCACGCGCCGCCGGCGAACAGGGCCACGCTCACCGTGCGCGGGGCGATGGCCGCGGTTGGGTCGGCGGCCGGCCATGCGACCGCCGCGTCGCCGCGCGCCCCGGCGGCCAGAGCCGGCGGCGTTCCGCCCGCGCCGGCGGGCATGATCCCCGCGTCGATCAGGTCGAGTGGAGGGTCGGCGCGCCATGTGCCGCCGGCGAGCACAGCCCGCCGCGCCCGGGTGCGCGTGCCGATACGGTCGGCCCACACCACCGTGGCGGACGCGCCGGGCGCGAGGTCGGGGGAGATGAATCCCGTTCCGCCGGTCGCGATCGTGGATCGCGTCCACGCGTCGGCGCCGGACGGAAGGGTCGCGCCCTGCACGGGGCCGTTGCCGGCGCGCCAGGCCACCACGGCCCTCCCGTCGGCACCGATCGCGGCCGCCGGCGGGTCGGGACGCGTGCTCTCGAGCGCCGAGATACGCCGCGCGGCTCCCCACGGCGCCCCGCGCGCGGGGCGGATGCGGGCGACCACGGCGAACCGCTCGCCGGCGACCGCGGTCCAGGCCACCACGGCCCGTCCGCTCGCCGCGACGGCCACGGCGGGCGCGCGCGGTTCGGTGGCCCTGGTCGCCACGACCGCCTGGTCGCCGGCGTGGGCGGTGGCGGCCGCGAGCCCCGCCCCCACCACTGCGGGGAGCACCAATGCGAGCAGATGCCGTCGTCGGCCCATGGGTCATTCTGCCGCAGCATCGGAGTCGAGCCCAGCGCCCCGGGCGGCCCGGCGGTCAGTGCGTGCCGGACACCTTGGCGTCGGCGGTGCGGGCCGTCTCGGCGGCCTCGGCGCGCAGCGCCCCGATCTCGTGTGCGAGGTCGGGATCGGAGAGGGCGAGGATCTGCGCGGCCAGCAGCCCCGCGTTGCGGCCGTTGCCGATGGCGACCGTGGCGACCGGCACCCCGCGGGGCATCTGAACGATCGACAACAGGGAGTCGAGCCCGTCGAGGGCCGAGCTCTTCACGGGCACGCCGATCACCGGCAGCACGGTCACCGCGGCGAGCATCCCGGGCAGGTGGGCCGCGCCGCCCGCCCCGGCGATGATCACCTTGATGCCGCGGTCCGCCGCCTCCCCGCCGTAGGCGATCATGTCGTGGGGGGTGCGGTGCGCCGACACCACGCGCACCTCGTGCGGAACGCGGAGGCGGCGAAGGACGTCCGCGGCGGGTTCCATCGTCGGCAGGTCGCTGTCGCTGCCCATCACGATGCCGACGACGGGGCTGGGTGTCTCGTGTGTCACTCGCGCTCCTGACGTGTGGCTAGAGGCCGGTGGCCGCCGCGGCACGCCGAGCGCGCCCGAGGGCGTCCTGCGCGGTGCCCCCGAGGGCGGTGACGTGGCCCATCTTGCGGCCGGGACGCACCTCGGCCTTGTCGTAGAGATGGAGGTGGGCGCCCTCCACCGCGAGTGCCGCCGCGCGTTCCGGGCGCGCGGGACCCGCGTGGGTGCCCAGCAGGTTGACCATCGCCGCCACCGGGGCGCGCATCGTGACGTCGCCCAGGGGCATGTCGAGGACGCCGCGCAGGTGGTTCTCGAACTGCGATGTCTCGCAGGCTTCGATGGTGTAATGGCCCGAGTTGTGCGGGCGCGGCGCGAGCTCGTTGACCAGGACCTGTCCGGATTCCATCAGGAACATCTCGACGCCCATCACGCCGAGCCCCCGCCCGGCGGCGGCGGCTGCGCTGGCCGTCGCCGCGGCGAGGTCGAGCACCCACCGGGCGACGGGCGCCGGGGCCACGACCTCGTGGCACACGTGGTTGCGCTGCACGGTCTGCACGACCGGGTAGACGGCCTCCTGGCCGCTCGGCGAGCGGGCCACCATCGCGGCGAGTTCGGCGCTGAAGGGCACCATGGCTTCGGCGAGCACGCCGTCGCCCGAGTCGAGCCGCGCGAACGCTGCGCGCGCCGCCTTGGGGTCGGCGCAGGTGGCGTTGCCGTAGCCGTCGTAGCCCAGGGTGCGGGCCTTCAGCATCAGCGGCCAGCCGAGGTCGCGTCCGATGGCGGGAAGGTCGTCGGCGCTCTCGGCGACCGCGAAGCGCGGCACCGGCAGGTTCGCGGCGTGCAGCATCTCCTTCTGGAGGGCCTTGTCCTGAACGATCGCCATCGCCCCGGCGTTGGGGCGCACCGGGGTGCCGGCGGCCTGCACGGACGCCAGCGCGGCGGCGTCGACGAACTCGTTCTCCAGCGTCACCACGCCCACCGCGGCGCCGAGCGCGCGCACCGCGTCGGCGTCTTTCCAGTCGCCCTCGATCAGGCCGGCCGCCATGGGCGCCGAGGGCTCGTCGGGGCGGCCGAGGACGGCGACGCGGATGCCGAGGGGCCAGGCCGCGAGGCAGGTCATGCGCGCGAGCTGCCCGGCGCCGGCGATGCCGAGGTCGTAGCGCGGAATCGGTGTGGGCCCGGGCACGGCGGGACGCTATCAGGGGCCGTCGCCGGGCTGGTACACTGCGCGTCCCGCGGGTCGCCACGGCGGCCCCCGAGGGCTGTTAGCTCAGTTGGGAGAGCACCAGCTCGACAAGCTGGGGGTCACTGGTTCGAGCCCAGTACAGCCCACTCCGGAACGCCCCCTCGCACCGCGCGCGAGGGGGCGTTCTTCGTCGGGGGAGCAGGCACGATCCGCGCGCCTCCGGCGTGTCCGTGTGTCCGCCGCGGCGAGTAGCATCGGGCCACCTGATCGGAGGCCACTGATGAACGAAGCCCACTTCGCGGAGATCGAGAAGGTGCTGCTCTACATCTCCGATGCGCGGGAGCGCGCCGAGCGCACGCGCAAGGCGCTGGAGAAGGACGGCGCCGAGGGCCACCTGATCGAGGCGGTCCGCGCCAGCGAGGACGAGTTGGCGCGCCTGCACAGGCGCCTGCTGCAGCAGACGCACTTCGCGGTGCCGAAGCCCCAGCTGAGCCTCTGATCGCCGTCGCCTGCGGGTGAGGCTCACCGGGGAGGAGATACGGCGGGGCCTGCAGGTGTTCGCGGTGCGCTGGAGCGTCTATGACCGCTCCGAGCGGGCCGAGGCGCAGACCTTCCTGAACGAGCTGTTCGCCTGCTACGGCACCGACCGCCAAGAGGTCGCGACCTTCGAGGAGCCGCAGTCCGGCCGGTTCCTCGATCTGCTGTGGCCGCGGGTGGCGATCATCGAGATGAAGGCACCCGCCGAGGCGAAGCGCCTTGAGAAGCATCGCCCGCAGGCGTTCGACTACTGGCGAAACGCGGCCGACCCGGAGCGCGACATCCCCGCCCCGCGGTTCGTGGTGATCTGCGCGTTCCGGCGTCTGGAGGTGTGGGAGCCGGGCGCCTACCCGACCGCGCCACGCGTGGTGATGGATCTGGTGGAGCTGCCCGACCGCTATGACGCGCTGCTGTTCCTGGCGGGAGACGAGCCGGTGTTCCTCGGCTCCGAGGTGGAGCTGACCCGCGATGCCGTCGCCCAGGTCAGCAGCGTCTTCACCGCGCTGAAGGAGCGCCGGGCGGCGGGGCCGGATGTGCTGCGCAACTTCGTGCTCCAGTGCGTGTGGTCGATGTTCGCCGAGGACCTCGGCATGCTGCTCGAGCACCGTTTCACCCGTCTGGTGGAGGGGCTGATCGCGACACCATCGCGCTCCAGCGCCGACGAGTTGGGCGGCCTGTTCCGCTGGCTGAACGACCCGGCATCGGAGCGTCCCGCGCACGGGGCGTATGCGCGGGTGCCGTATGCGAACGGCGGGCTGTTCGCCGAGCCGGCGATCGTGCATCTGGAGCGCGAGGAGCTGGATCTGCTGCGCGGCGCGTGCGGGTATGACTGGACCAAGGTGCAGCCGCAGATCTTCGGGTCGCTGCTGGAGGGCGGCCTGGGGCACGACAAGCAGTGGCTGCTGGGCGCGCACTACACCGCCGAGGCCGACATCCAGAAGGTGGTGCAGCCCACCATCGTGCGCCCGTGGAAGGAGCGCATCGAGAACCTCACCAAGCACTCGGAGGCGACCCGGGCGCAGGCCGACCTGATGACCTACGTGGTGCTCGACCCGGCATGCGGGTCGGGGAACTTTCTCTATGTCGCCTACCGCGAACTGCGGCGCCTGGAGGCGCGCCTGCGCGAGCGCGAGATGGAACTGCGCAAGAAGGGCGGCCTGTCGGAACAGGGCTCGCTGGCGGCGTTCTTTCCCGTGTCGAACCTGAAGGGCCTTGAGATCGACGGCTTCGCGGTCGGCCTGGCGCGCGTGGTGATCTGGATGGGCCACAAGCTCGCCGTCGAAGAACTCAACCTGTCGGAGAGCACCCTGCCGCTGGCCGACCTGTCGGGCATCCGTCCCGGCGATGCCCTGTCGATGGAGTGGCCCCGCGCGGACGCCGTCATCGGCAACCCGCCGTTCCACGGCTCGCAGAACCTGCGCGGCATCCTCGGCGATGACTACGTCGAGTGGCTGGGGAAGGCGTACGGCGTCGGCATCAAGGACTACTGCGTCTACTGGTTCCGCAAGGCGCACGACCACCTCGCGCCCGGCGCCCGCGCGGGACTGGTCGGCACCAACTCGATCTCCCAGAACCGCGCCCGTGGGGCGAGCCTCGACTACATCGCGGGCAACGGCGGGGTCATCACCGATGCCGTGTCCAAGCAGGAATGGTCCGGTGAGGCCGTCGTGAACGTGTCGATCGTCAACTGGACGAAAGACCCGCCGCGGCCGCCCGATGCGTTCATGCTCGACGGCATCGAGGTCGCGGGGATCACGACATCCTTACGGGCGCTCGGGGATGGGCCGGACGGCGCGGTGCGCCTTGCGGCGAACCGGGGGCACGCCTTTCAAGGACCGATCCCGGCGGGCGCCGGGTTCGTCCTGAGCGACGATGAGGCGCGGAGACTGCTCTCCCTCTCTGACGCGAATTACGCGGAGGTGGTGCGCCGATACTTAATCGGCGATGACATCGCGACCGACCCACGCCAGTCGCCGCGTCGTTGGATCATCGACTTCGCGACGATGTCCTTGGAGGTGGCGATGCGCTACCCGGAAGCGCTGCAGATTGTGCGGGAAACGGTGAAGCCTGCCCGCGACCGGAACAACCGCAAGCAGTATCGAGAGTTGTGGTGGCGGTTTGCGGAGCCTCGTCCGGGAATGCGGGCGGCGATCGCCCCGCTGCGGCGTTACATCGCCGCCAATGCACAAGGGAAGCGCATCCTGTTCGTCTGGTGCGGGCCCGTCGTCTGTCCGAGCAACCTCACGAACGTCTTCGCGTTCGATGACGACTACTCGATGGGTGTTCTCACCTCTCGGCTGCATGGCGAATGGGCGCGGCTGCAGTCATCGACGCTGGAGGACCGCATCCGGTACACGCCGACCTCGGCGTTCGAGACCTTCCCGTGGCCGCCCGCGCCGACCA
>JBKHVQ010000075.1:0-3642 GCA_046569985.1 Thermoleophilia bacterium
GCCGGTCTCGCACCGGCCGTGGTACGACGGCGTCGCCGAGTACACGGCCTATGTCGCGCACGGCCACGGCGGGCGCGGCATCGGGGGGCGCATGCTCGACGCGCTCATCGCCGAGGCACCCTCGTTCGGGTACTGGAAGCTGGTGGGGATGATCCTGTCGGACAACACCCCGGGGCTGGCGCTGGCGAGCGCGGCCGGCTTCCGCGTGGTGGGAACGCACCTCGCCCATGGGCGCCAGGGTGGGCGCTGGCGGGACGTGACCGTGGTCGAGCGCCACCTGGCGCTCCCCGGTGATCACGCCCCCGGCGACGGATGAGCGGACACCGGCCGGCCCTGCTGGTGCGCACCGGGCGCATCGGCTACCCGGAGGCCTGGGAGCTCCAGCGGCGGATGGTCGAGGCGCGCGCGGCGGGCGAGATCCCGGACGTGGTCTGGCTCCTCGAGCACCCGCCGACCTTCACCACCGGCCGGCACGGCACGCGGGCGGACCTGAACATGAGCGACGAGCGGCTCGAGGCGGCGGGCGGTGTCTTCATCCAGAGCGACCGCGGCGGGCAGATGACCTGGCACGGCCCCGGCCAGACCACCGGGTATGTGATCTGCGACCTGCGACCGGGACGGCGGGTGCGGGCGTTCGTCGACGCGCTGGTGGGGGCGATGGACGACGCGGCGGGCATCCCGGGCACCACCGGCGACGACGAGGCGATCGGCCTTTATGTCGAGGGCCGCAAGCTGGGCAGCGTGGGTATCCGCGTGAGCGGCGGGGTCACCTTCCACGGGTTCGCCCTGAACCGCGACCCGGACCTCGACTGGCCGCGCGCGATGATCGGATGCGGCGCCCCAGATGTGCCGCCTACCTCGATCGCCGAGGAGGGTGGCGACCCGGACCGCGCCCGGGTGGAGGCGGCCCTGGCGGAGAGCCTCGCGGGCCGTCTCGCCCTGGAGTTGCGCGTCACCCCGCTGGACGCCGTGGTGGACGCGACGGGCGACGCCCGGGCGGGCGACGCCTGACCGGCGGCACGTAGTACCCTTGCAGCGGTGAGACCTCGACATCGCCGGACCGGCCCCCGTCGCGCGCGCACCCGCCGGCGACGGACGCGGCCGCCCAGCCTACTGGAGCCCCGATGGCCGGAGCCACCCGGACGGGTGGCTGACAATCACCGCGGGGCGCCCCACCGATGAGCTGGGTGCTGCTCCTCCTTTCGGGAATCCTGATCGTGCTCGCCATCACGGCGGCCACCGGCTACTTCGTGGCCCAGGAGTTCGCGTACATGGCCGTCGACCGTTCGCGCCTGAAGGCGCGCGCCGCCGAGGGCGACGCGGCGGCGGTGCGCGCCCTGGGCATCACGCGCCGGACCTCGTTCATGCTGTCGGGCGCGCAACTGGGGATCACGGTGACCGCGCTGCTGGTCGGGTATGTCGCCGAGCCGTTCATCGGCCGCGCGCTCGGTGAGGCGCTGGGGGGGACGGGCGTGCCGACCGCGGTCGGCGTGGGCATCGGCACGATCCTGGCGCTGCTCTTCTCCACCGTCGTGCAGATGATCTTCGGTGAGCTGTTCCCGAAGAACCTGGCGATCGCCCGCCCGGAGCCGCTGGCGGTGGGTCTCGCGCGCTCCACGGGGGTGTACCTGCGCCTGTTCGGCTGGCTGATCCGCGTGTTCGACCACGCTTCGAACGCGCTGCTGCGCGCCTTGCGCATCGAGCCGGTGCACGATGTGGAGCACTCGGCGACGGCGCGCGACCTGGAGCACATCGTCGCCGAGTCGCGCGAGAGCGGCGACCTGCCGGAGGAGCTGTCGGTGCTCCTCGACCGGATCCTGGATTTCCCCGAGCGCGATGTCGAGCACGCGATGATCCCCCGCGCTCACGTGGATGTGGTGCGCCCCGACGACACGGTGGCGCATGTGCGGTCGCTGATGGGTGACGGCCATTCGCGTTACCCGGTGGTCGACGACGACGAGGCGGTCGTCGGTGTGGCGCATCTCCAGGACGTGATGGAGGCGGAGCGGCGGGAGGACACGCTGATCGCGTCGCTGATACGACCGGCGGCGCTGGTGCCGACCTCGATGGTTCTGCCCGACGCGTTGCGGCTGCTCGCCCGCAAGAGGAACCAGCTGGCGTGCGTCATCGACGAGTACGGCGGGTTCGCGGGCGTCGTGACGCTGGAGGACCTCGCCGAGGAGCTGGTGGGCGAGATCGCCGATGAGCACGATGAGGATGTGGCGGTGCCGGAGCCGGAGATCGAGGACGACGGCATCTGGGAGATGGCGGGTGGCGTGCACATCGACGAGGTGGAGCGCGCCGTCGACGCGGACCTGCCGCGCGGCGACTACGAGACGATCGCCGGTCTGGTGATCGCCGCGCACGGCGATCTGCCGGATGTCGGCACGCGCGTGGCGGTGACGTTGCCCATCGACCCGGTGGAGCTGGCGGCGACCGAGGAACCGGAGCCGCCGGTGCTGCACGTGGAGGTGCTGACCGTCGAGCGGCATGTGCCCGCGCGCGTGCGCGTCACGGTGGAGCGGCCGGGCGTGGATGACGAGGATTCCCCGATCCCTGCGGGTGAGGTGTGAGCGCTCCGTTCGTGATCCTGGTCGCGACGGTCGCGCTGATCGCCTTGAGCGCGTTCTTTGTCGCCGCGGAGTTCGCGTTGCTGGCCGCGCGCCCGCACCGTTTCGAGGATCGCGCGGCGACGTCCCGTTCGGCGCGGGCGGCGCTGCGCTCGTCGTCGGAGCTGACGGTGCTCTTGGCGGGGTGTCAGCTGGGTATCACCGCGTGCGCGCTGGGTCTCGGCGCGGTGACCAAGCCGGCGGTTCATCACTGGCTGACGCCGCTGATGGAGGACTGGGGCGTGCGGCTGTGGGTCGCCGATGTCGCGGGCTTCGTGCTGGCGTTGCTGGTGGTGACGTTCCTGCATCTGGTGGTCGGTGAGATGGCGCCGAAGTCGTGGGCGATCTCGCATCCGGAGAGCTCGGCGATGCTGCTGGCGATCCCGATGCGGGGCTTCATGGCCCTGACGCGCCCGCTGCTGCGCGCCCTGAACGAGTCGGCGAACTGGTTGTTGCGGCGCGTCGGGGTGGAGCCGACCGCGCAGATCGCGACGGGTCAGAGCGCCGACGACCTGCGCCATCTGGTGGAGCATTCGGCGAACGTCGGCGCTTTGGATGCGAGTTTCTCGGCGCAGCTGTCGGGGGCGCTGGATCTGCAGCGGCTGACGGTGCGGGATCTGGTGCGCCCGGGGAAGGTGCCGACGGCGGTGGGCCGCGACGCGACGCTGGCGGACGTGCGCCGCGCGACTCGGTCGTCGGGCCATCTGCGGATCCTCGTCGGCGAGCGGGGTCGGCTGGACGCGGTGATCCACGTGCGCGACACGATCGACGAGCCGGGGGAGCGACCCGCCGCGGATCTCGCCCGGCCGGTGCTGACGCTGGACGCGGCGATGCCCGTGTACAGCGCGTTGGCGACGATGCGCGAGTCGCGGAACCATCTGGCGGTGGTCACGTCCGGGGGTCGGGCGGTCGGGGTGATCACGCTCGCGGACGTCCTGCAGAAGCTGTTCCCGCGGACGGCGACCGAACAGGCGGGCGAAGCGGCCTGAGTCGACCTCAGAGAAGGGATTCCCAGGCGACGAGCGCCTGGGCG
>JBKHVQ010000076.1:0-1509 GCA_046569985.1 Thermoleophilia bacterium
GCGGACGGGTCGCGCTCCATGTCCAGCAGCGAGGCGTTGAGCAGCTGAAGGTTCTCTCGGCTCTCATCCAAGAAGAGTCCGAGGTATTCCGAGACGTCCACTGATGCCCCCACCGTTTGAGTCGAAATGAGGGCTCCGAACTGGCCGATCGGGTGGTTCCCACCGGACCGTCGGCTCGTAACCTGCCCTCGCATGTGCTCATCGGCCCCGGCAGGGAAGGCTTGAGGAAGTGCCACACACCGCCCCGCAGATGACCGTCCACGGCGAGGCACCCGGTGCCCTCGCGAGCCTGTCGATGGCCATCGAGGGCGAGCTGCGCGCCCTCGGGGCCGACCGGCGCGCGGTCGTGTTCGCGTGCATCGGCACCGACCGCTCCACGGGCGACGCCCTGGGTCCCCTGGTGGGCCAGCGCCTCCAGCGGCTGGGCCATGCCGAAGACGATGTGGTGGGCACGCTCGCCGACCCGTTGCACGCCCTGAACCTGGCCGACCGCATCCTGCCGCGTATGCGGGAGCACCCGCGCCCCCTGATCGTCGCCGTCGACGCGGCCCTCGGCGCGCTGAGGTCGGTCGGCAGCGTCGCGGTGCGCCGCGGCGGGCTGCGCCCCGGCGAGGGCGTGGGCAAGGACCTGCCCGAGATCGGCGAGCTGGCCGTGGCGGCGACCGTCAACGTGCGCGCCGGGGCGATGGACGCGCAGGTCCTCCAGTGCACGCGCCTCTACCTGGTGCAGAACCTCTCGGAGCTGATCTCGGGGGCCTACTGGTGGGCGCTGCGCAACATCCGGCGCGACCTCGCGGCCGCGGAGGGGCTCCCGGCCCTGCGGGTGGTGACGTAGGCCACCGGGTCGCAGCGCCGGGGCGGGCGCCCCGGTCAGCCGGCGCGCCGGTAGAAGAAGGTGCCGGCCTTCTCCCAGCCGGTCCTCTCGGCGTCGGTGATGCCCTCGGTCGAGCCCACCATGAGGATCCCCCCGGGGCGCAGCGCCTCGCGCAGCTTCCCGTAGATCAGCCGCTTGGCGTCCTCGGTGAAGTAGATGACCACATTGCGGCACAGGATCAGGTCCTGGCCGGCCGGGTAGCGGTCCTTCAGCAGGTCCATCTGCGAGAAGCGGACCGCGCGGCGCAGCTCGTCGACGGCGACGGCGCCCGCCCCGCCCGGCGTGCCGGCGAACCAGCGCGCGCGGCGCGCGGACGTGAGGTTGCGTAGGTCGGCCTTCGAGAAGGCACCCTCGCGGGCCCGGGCGAGGACGGTCTGGTCGATGTCGGTCGCACGCACCTCGTGGTGCGCCTCCGGGTCGAGTTCGTGGAGCAGGATCGCCAGCGAGTACGGCTCGGCGCCGTATGAGCAGGCCGCGCTCCACACCTTCAGCCCCCGCCCGGTGGCGTACAGGCCGGGCAGGTGGATCCTCTCGAGCTCCGCGAAGCGCTCCGGGTTGCGGAACAGCTCGGAGACGTTGATCGTCATGCGGTCGAGGAAGTGCTCGCGCGCGACGATGCTGCGTCGGATGTCCAT
>JBKHVQ010000077.1:0-5346 GCA_046569985.1 Thermoleophilia bacterium
ACCCCCCCCGAGTACGACTCGATGATCGCGAAGGTGATCGCGTGGGGCGCCGATCGCGACGAGGCCCGCGCCCGCCTGCGCCGCGCTCTCGCCGAACTGACCGTGGTCATTCAGGGCGGGGCGACGAACCGCACCTTCCTGATCGACCTGCTCGACCGGCCCGAGGTGATCTCGGGGGAGGCCGACACCGGCTGGCTCGACCGCCTCGGCGCCGAGGGGTCCCTGGTCTCGGATGCCCACGCCGACATCGCCCTCATGGTGGCGGCCATCGAAGCCGACCGCGTTGAGGAGGCGATCGAGCGCGAGCGGTTCTACGCCAGCGCCCGGCGCGGCCGCCCGAAGACCAGCCACGAGATCTCCCGCGCCGTCGACCTGCGCCACCGCGGCCAGGCCTACCGGCTGGTGGTCGCCCGCACCGGGCCCGCCCGCTACCGGGTGACGCCCGCCGGCTACGCGCCGGTCGACATCGATGTCGAGGACATGGGCCGGTTCGAGTCGCGGGTGACCGTCAACGGCCGCATGCATCGCGTCGTGTCGGTGCCGCAGCCCCCCGACACTCTGGTGGAGGTCGACGGCGTCGCCCACCGGGTCTCGCGCGACGAGGGCGGGCTGGTGCGTGCCCCCGCGCCCGCCCTGGTGGTCGCCCTCTCGGCGGCCGTCGGCGACGAGGTGGCACAGGGCGCGCCGGTGGTGGTGCTGGAGAGCATGAAGATGGAGACCTCGGTGGCCGCGCCGTGCGACGGCACCGTCGTCGAGGTCCTCGTCGCCGGCAACGTCCAGGTCGACGCCGGCGCGCCGCTGATGCGCATCGAGCCGGCCGGCGGTGAGGGCGAGAGTTCGGCGGATCGGGAGCGGGTGACCTTCCCGGTCGCGGCGGACGGCACCTCGACCGACCCGCGCGGCCGCGCCGCCACGATCCTTCAATCGCTTGCGAGCCTCGTACTGGGCTACGACATCACCCCGGCGGAGGTCGGCGCCCTGGTGCGCGACCTGCGCCGCGTCCGCGCGGAGCTGCCGGCGAACGACCCGCTGCTGCTCGAGGGCGAACTCGAGGTGCTCGGCGCCATCGCCGACCTCGCGGAGCTGTCGCGCGCCCAGCCGCCGCTCGAGGGCGCCGGCGCCTCCGAGGAGGTGGTGCACAGCCCCCGCGAGCACTTCCACAAGTACCTGCGCTCCCTCGACGCCGAACGCGAGGGCGTGCCCGAGCGGCTCCGGCGCTCCCTCGAGCGCGCCCTGGCCCACCACGGCGTGGAGGGCCTCGATCGCAGCGAGGAGCTGGCCGACGCCGCGTACCGCATCTTCCTGGCAGAGGAGCACCGCGGGTCGCAGTACGCGGCGGTGGCCGCGCTGCTCGAGGGTCACGTCGCCGGCGCGGACGATCTCGGCGAGACCCAGCGCACACGCCTGCGTGAGACCCTCGATCGCCTGGTCGTCGCCACCCAGCGCCGCCGGCCGGCGGTCGCCGAGCTCGCCCGCGGCGTGCGCTTCGCCTGCTTCGAGCGCCCGCTGATCGAGGCGGCCCGCCGCGACGCCCATCGGCGTGCCCGTGCCGAGGTGCTCCACCTCACCGCCAACCCGGGAGCGCCCGACCACGACGATCGCATCGCGGGGCTGGTGGCATCGGCGCAGCCGCTCCTGGGGATGCTCAGTGAGCGTGCCACCACCGGCATCCCGCCCAACGAGCCGCTGCTGGAGGTCCTCACCAGGCGCTACTACAAGACGCGCGTTCTGCGCGACCTGCGCCTGTTCACCCTCGACGGCCGTCAGCTCGCGACGGGCGTGTACGGCCGCACCGGGCGACGGGTGCGCCTGATCACCGCCGTGGGGCTGTGGGGCGACCTGGCCGGCACGCTCGGCACCGTGGCCCGCGCCATCCGCGACATGGAAGACGCCCAGGGCTGCGTTGTCGACGTCTACGTGGCCGCCGACCGGCAGGCCGACCCGGACGAGGCGGCCGCCGCCATCCAGGAGGCCATCTCGCGCGCCGGCCTGCCCGACGGCATCCGCCGCCTGGTGGTGTCGGTGAGCTGCGTCGGTGGCGACACGGGCCAGTTCACCTTCCGGCCCGGCCCGGACGGGCTCGCCGAGGAGCGGGTCACCCGCGGACTGCACCCGATGATCTGGCGGCGCCTGCGCTTCTGGCGCATCGCCGACTTCGATGTCGAGCGGCTCGAGAGCGTCGCCGACACCTACCTGTTCCGCTGCGTCGCGCCGGAGGATCCGTCCGACGAGCGGCTGGTGGCGCTGGCCGAGGTGCGCGACCTCACCCCGGTGCGCAACGTGGACGGGCGCCTGACCGGCCTGCCCGAGGTGGAGCGCGTGCTGATCGCATGCCTGGAGGGGATCCGGCGCGAGCAGGCGAGCCGCCCGGAGCGCCGCCGCCTGCACTCGAACCACGTCTTCCTGCTGGTCTGGCCCACGCTCCACCTGCCGCTCGACGAGGCGGCCGCCGTGGCGCGGCGCCTGGTGCCCCTCACCGAGGGCCTCGGCCTGGAGGAGGTGCTGATCTACCTCAACGCGGCCGACGAGGGCGGCGGCGATCCCCGCGAGGTGGTCCTGCGGATCTCGTCGCAGCCCGGCGCCGGCGCCACCGTCGCGATCACGAGCGCACCCACCGAGCCGCTGGCTCCGGTGGACGACTACGCCCGCCGCGTGCTGGCCGCCCGCCGGCGTGGCACCGTCTACCCCTACGAACTCGTGGGGATGATGGCCGGCGAGGGCGGCTCCTTCACCGAGTACGACCTCGACGACGGCGGGGCGCTGGTGCCCGTCACTCGCCCGCCCGGCGGCAACACGGCCGGGATCGTCGTCGGCGTCGTGAGCACGCCCACCGCCAAGCACCCCGAGGGGGTGAAGCGCGTGGCGCTCATGGGCGACCCCACCCGCTCTCTGGGATCGGTGGCCGAGCCCGAGTGCAGCCGCATCAGCGCCGCGATCGACCTCGCCGAGTCGATGGGCGTGCCCGTCGAGTGGTTCGCGCTCTCCTCGGGCGCCAAGATCTCCCGTGACAGCGGCACCGAGAACATGGACTGGGTGGCCGCCGCCCTGCGCAAGATCGTGCTGTTCACGCAGCGCGGGGGCGAGGTGAACGTGGTCGTGGCCGGCATCAACGTGGGGGCGCAGCCCTACTGGAACGCCGAGGCCACGATGCTCATGCACACCAAGGGCATCCTGGTGATGACCCCCGACAGCGCCATGGTGCTCACCGGCAAGCAGGCGCTCGACTACTCGGGTGGCGTGTCGGCCGAGGACAACTTCGGCATCGGCGGCTTCGACCGCATCATGGGCCCCAACGGGCAGGCCCAGTACTGGGCCCCCAACCTCGCCGGTGCCTGCGAGGTGCTGATGCGCCACTACGCCCACAGCTACGTGGCCCCCGGGGAGGACCGCCCCCGGCGCGCGACGAGCGCCGACCCCGCCGGGCGCGATGTGCGCGACGCCCCGCACTCGGGCGCCGGCACCACGTTCACCACCGTCGGCGAGATCTTCTCGGCCGAGACGAACCCCGAGCGCAAGAAGCCGTTCGATGTGCGCTCGCTGATGAACGCGGTGATCGACGCCGACCAGCCGCCCCTGGAGCGCTGGGCCGGCATGGTCGACGCCGAGAACGCGGTCGTCTACGACGCGCATCTCGGCGGGGTGCCGCTGACGGTGCTCGGCATCGAGTCGCGGCCGCTGCCGCGGCACGGCTTCCTGCCGGCCGATGGACCCGATCAGTGGACCGCGGGCACCCTGTTCCCGCTCTCCTCCAAGAAGGCGGCGCGCGCACTGAACGCCGCCAGCGGCAACCGGCCCGCGGTTGTGCTCGCGAACCTCTCCGGGTTCGACGGGTCGCCCGAGTCGCTGCGCAAGTGGCAGCTGGAGTACGGCGCCGAGATCGGCCGCGCGGTGGTGAACTTCGAGGGGCCGATCGTCTTCTGCGTCGTCTCGCGGTACCACGGCGGGGCGTTCGTGGTGTTCTCGGGGGCCCTGAACGACAACATGCAGGTGCTCGCGGTGGAGGGCTCCTACGCGTCGGTGATCGGCGGTGCCCCCGCGGCGGCGGTGGTCTTCGCGGGCGACGTGAACGCGCGCACCCAGGCGGATCCGCGCGTCGTGGAGCTCGAGGAGCGCATCGCCGCGGCGGCCGACGACGAGCGCGGCCGCCTGCGCGCCGAGCTCGACGAGGTGCGGGCCGCGGTGCGGTCGGAGAAGCTGGGCGAGGTGGCCACCGAGTTCGACGGCATCCACAGCGTGCAGCGCGCCAAGGAGGTCGGCTCGGTGCACGCGATCGTCCCGGCCCGCGAGCTGCGGCCGCGCCTGATCGAGGCGATCGAGCGCGGGCTGGAGGGCCCCGCCGGGGACTGATCCCCGGCGGCCCGCCCGGGCCGCTCCGGCTGTGTGACAGCGGGTCCACACCCCGTTCACGGCGGTGAAACACTTCCGTGAACCGCGCCCCCATACCGTCGTCGCCGTACGCGACCTGACGATACGGAGAGGTGACCATGAGTTCACGACGCCGGCGGATGCGGGCCCTGCTGGGTACCGCGGCGATCACCGCGGGAGCGCTTGTCGGGGCCAACGCGGCCTCCGCCGCACCACCCGACCCCGCGTTCGGCCCGATCGGCAGCTACGCCACGGGGCTCGGTGACGGCTCGGGCGAGACCTTCGCCCAGCACAAGAACCGCCTCTACGTGACGAGCGCCGACGACAACAGCTTCGACATCGTCGACATCTCCGACCCGTCGGATCCCGAGAGGCTGCATCGGATCGACCTGAAGCAATACGGGCCGCCGATGTCGACGACGTACGGCTCGCCGAACAGCATCGATGTCGCCGGCGACCTGATCGCGGTGGCCGTCGACTCCGGTGACGACCGGGTCCGGGGCGAGGTGCTCTTCTTCCGCCCCGACGGCACCTTCGTCCGACGCGTGCGTGCCGGCTTCGGCCCCGACATGCTCACCTTCACCGCCGGCGGCCGCCAGGTGCTGGTCGCGAACGAGGGCGAGCCCGAGGGTTATGCGCCTGGTCAGTTCGACCCGCCCGGCACCGTGTCGATCATCGACACCAACGGCGTCGAGTCGGGCCGTCGCCCGTCGGTGCGCACCGTGCGCTTCGCCGCCTTCAACGAGGGACGCTCGCGCCACGACGAACTGCCGGACGGCATTCGTCTGAACGGCCCCGGCGCCACGGTCGCGCGTGACATCGAGCCCGAGTACGTCACCGTGTCGCACGACGGGCGCACCGCGTACGTCTCGCTGCAGGAGGCCAACGCGATCGCCGTCATCGACATCGCGCGGGCGCGCG
The DNA here is from genome assembly GCA_046569985.1 of Thermoleophilia bacterium. Lineage (GTDB taxonomy): Bacteria > Actinomycetota > Thermoleophilia > Miltoncostaeales > Miltoncostaeaceae > JAVJSF01. The sequence goes on from JBKHVQ010000077.1 coordinate 5,287, forward strand.
TGAAGCGCATCGTCTCGATGGGCCTCATCGACCACTCGAAGCCGGGCAGCGGCATCGACG
>JBKHVQ010000078.1:0-2404 GCA_046569985.1 Thermoleophilia bacterium
CATCACCTCGAACTCCTCGAGTGAGCGTCCCGAACCGACCGCGACGCAGGTGAGGGGCGACTCGGCCACGTGGATCGGCATCTCGGTCTCGCGACGGAGGCGCTCGTCGAGCCCCTGCAGCAGCGAGCCTCCTCCGGCCAGCATGATGCCGCGGTCCATGATGTCCGAGGCCAGCTCGGGCGGCGTCTTGTCGAGCGTGCCCTTCACGGCGTCGACGATCTGCACCAGGGGCTCCTCGAGGGCGTCGCGGACGTCCTCCGAGGACAGCACGACGGTCTTGGGCAGGCCGGTGATCATGTCGCGCCCGCGGATCTCGGCCTGGACCTCCTCGCGCAGCGGGTACGCGGAGCCGATCTCCAGCTTGACCTCCTCGGCGGTCTGGCTGCCGATCATCAGCTTATGCTCGCGCTTCACGTAGGCGATGATGGCCTCGTCGAGCTCGTCGCCGCCCACGCGGATCGACTGGGCGACCACGATGCCGCCGAGCGAGATGACGGCGACCTCGGTCGTGCCGCCGCCGATGTCGACGACCATGTTCCCGGTCGGCTCGGCCACGGGCAGCCCCGCCCCGATCGCCGCGGCCATCGGCTCCTCGATGAGGAAGGCGCTGCGGGCACCGGCCGACAGCGTGGCCTCCTCGACGGCGCGCTTCTCGACGCCGGTGACGCCCGAGGGGACGCAGACGACGACGCGCGGGTGTGCCCAGCGGTTCTGGTGGACCTTCTGGATGAAGTGGCGCAGCATCTGCTCGGTCACGTCGAAGTCGGCGATGACGCCGTCCTTGAGCGGCCGGATCGCGCTGATGTTGCCCGGTGTGCGGCCCAGCATGCGCTTGGCCTCGATGCCGACGGCGTGGACCTCGCCGGTGCGCTGGTCGATGGCGACCACCGACGGCTCGGACAGCACGATGCCGCGTCCGCGCACATACACGAGCGTGTTGGCCGTGCCCAGGTCGACGGCCATGTCACGTCCGCCGAACCCGGTCAGGTAGCTCCAGAACCCGATCGGTTGCCTCCCGTCGCGTGGGGCGTCCGCCACTGGCACCTGCGCGGCGGACGATAGTTCGTCTCACGAGTCCCGCCGACCCGCGGCGGAAGCACTCCCGACTGGACCACGGTAGCGAGCCCGGCGCCGCTTCGCCACCCGGGCCCGGCGGGGTCGCAAGGCGCGTTGCCCGGTCCGCTAACTTTTGCCGGATGGGCGCCCCCCTGTTCGCGGACGACAACAGCTCCTACCGGCGTGCCGCCAAACGCGCCGCGCGTGAGGAGAAGGAGCGGGAACTGCGCCGCCGCGAGATCATGGAGACGCTGCGCCGCCTGAAGGAGGAGGCCGCCGACGCGTCGGCGCAGGCCGAGCGCGAGCGCGCCCGCCGGCATGCCGACCTCCTCGAGCGTTACCCGCCGCTGTACTGAACGCCGCCTGGCGACCAGGGTGCCAGCCCGGCCGCGTTCAGGGCGTCGACCAGCGCGGCAAGAGGTAGCCCGACGACGCCCGTGTAGTCGCCGTCGATCCCTTCCACCAGGGCGGCGCCGGCCCCCTGGATGGCGTATCCGCCGGCCCGCTCGCGCCAGTCGCCCGTGCTCAGGTACCAGTCGAGCGCCTCGGGCGGGAGGGTGCGCATGCGCACCCGGGTGATCGACAGGCGCTCCTGGACGCCGCTCTCGGTGATGAGGGCGATCGCGCTCTGGACCTCGTGCTCACGCCCGGCGAGGGAGCGCAGCATGTCTCGGGCGGCCGCGGCGTCGCCGGGCTTGCCGAGCGCCGCCCCGTCGCGCAGCACCTCGGTGTCGCAGCCGAGCACGGCGCCGCCCGCGGGGATCCCGGCTCTCCCGGCCACGTCCTCCGCCTTGTCGCGCGCGTTGCGCACGGGCTCGGCGCCCTCGTCGACGCGGGAGGCGACCACGCGGAACTCGATCCCCAGCGAGGTGAGCAGGGCGCGCCGCTGGGGCGAGCGCGAGGCCAGGACGATCACGGGCGCCCGCTCATCGGCCCGCCCGGCCCCATGGCGCGCCGGGCCGAGGAGGCGCCGCGGGACTCAGGCGTTGAGGTCGGGGAAGTGCAGCGCGAGCTCACGGGCGGCGGAGCCTGGCGCGTCGGAGCCGTGGATCACGTTCTGGCCGACATCGAGGGCGAAGTCGCCGCGGATGGTGCCGGGAGTCGCGTTCTTGGGGTCGGTCGCGCCCATCATCGTGCGCAGCACCGCGATGGCGCCGTCACCCTCGACGGCCATCAGGACCACCGGGCCGGAGACGATGAAGTCGACCAGCTCGTCGTAGAACGGGCGCTCGCGGTGCTCGGCGTAGTGCTCCTCCGCCACCGAGCGGGCCATCACCGTCTTGTGGAGGGCGACGATGTGGAGCCCGCGCCGCTCGATGCGGGCGATGATCTCACCGGTGAGACCGGC
>JBKHVQ010000079.1:0-1636 GCA_046569985.1 Thermoleophilia bacterium
GGGCCGAAGACCTCTCCGCGCTTGGGTGACGACAGCCAGTGGGCCGTGTCCTTCACATCGTGAGTTGCGATCACGGTGGGCATTTCGATCTCCTTGGGGTGGGCCCGGCAGCGCGGACCGGTGGACCGTCGTCAGAGCCTGCGCTCGGCGGGTGCGGGAGTGGACCGCTCCGGTCGATACCGTGGATCTCGGCGACCTTCGCGGACTCTCCTGCGATGCCGGCCGGCCGTCAATGGGCGCCTCCCCGATCCGAGCCGCTCATGCCGACCGCGCGGATCACTCACGTTCCTCTGGCGGCCTGGACGGCGTTCCCAGGTGGGGCTCCTCGGTGTCGGCGTGCTCGTGGTCGTCGGCGCGATCCTGGTCAGCACCTCCCCGAAACTCGTGTGACGTCGCGCCGAGGGCACCCGGGTCGCTAACGTGTCCCCGATGACACGAGAAGCACACGACGGCGACACGGCCCCCGCATTCGACCTCCCCTCGATCGAGCGGTTCGAGGTGAACGAGGCGATGAGCGGCGCCCAGGAGGCCCTCGCGAACGCAGTTCGCGATGTACTGAGCGGCGCCGGGACCGGCGATGTCGCCGCCGTCGCGCGGTGGCTGCAGGCGATCGCCGCCGGTTCCTCGGCCGACGACCTCGACTCCCTCGGCGGCACGCTCCTCGAGCAGGACGAGCCCGTCTACGGGGCACCGCCCCTCTACGCCGACGACGCCCTCGTCGACAACTGGGAGGACGCGGTCTACCCGTACCGCAACCTCATGGCCCGCAAGACCTACGAGAGGCAGAAGTACCGCCTCCAGGTGGAGCTCCTGAAACTCCAGGCGTGGGCCAAGGACACCGGCCAGCGTGTCGTGATCCTCTTCGAGGGTCGTGACGCGGCGGGTAAAGGCGGCACGATCAAGCGCTTCATGGAGCACCTCAACCCCCGCGGCGCGCGGGTGGTGGCCCTCGAGAAGCCCACCGAGGCCGAGCGCGGGCAGTGGTACTTCCAGCGCTATGTCCAGCACCTGCCCACCAGCGGCGAGATCGTGCTGTTCGACCGCTCCTGGTACAACCGCGCCGGCGTCGAGCGCGTCATGGGGTTCTGCTCCGACGACGAGTACGCCGAGTTCATGCGTCAGTCCCCCGAGTTCGAGCGCCAGCTCGTCCGCAGCGGCGTGCACCTGATCAAGTTCTGGTTCTCGGTGAGCCGGGAGGAACAGCAGCGCCGCTTCGTCGAGCGCCAGTGCCACCCCCTGAAGCAGTGGAAGCTGTCGCCGATCGACCTCGCCTCGCTCGACAAGTGGGACGGCTACACCGACGCGAAGGTCGCGATGTTCCGCCACACCGACACCCCCGAGGCGCCGTGGGTGGTGATCAAGTCCGACTGCAAGAAACGCGCCCGCCTGAACGCCATGAGGTACGTGCTGCACCGCATGCCCTACACCGGCAAGGATCTCGCGCGCGTCGGGCCGCTCGACCCGCTCATCGTCAGCCGGGCCGACGCCGTCGTGGAGGACGCCTCCACCGCCGGGCTCTCCTGAGGGCCGTTCCCCGGCCGGAACCATCGCGACATGCCGATGGTATTCTGGCCGTCCCGGGCAGTTAGCTCAGCGGGAGAGCACTCGCCTCACACGCGAGGGGTCACTGGTTCGA
>JBKHVQ010000080.1:0-3411 GCA_046569985.1 Thermoleophilia bacterium
GTCCGCCTCGGCGCCCGTGGAGGCGGCCCGCGCGGATCGCTTCAGGCCGGGCGGGCGCGCGTGACACACCGCGCGTGTCCCAGCACTCCCATGCTCGGTGAGCGCGTCAGGATGCCGGACATGAGCGAACATACGTTCCCGTCTGACGAGCCCCCGCATGCGGTGCCCGATCTCCTCTGCGCGGCGATCCTGCACCACCTTCTGACCCGGCGGCCCGACGGCGCGTCGGCCGCGGACCTGTCGCGGGCCCTGCTGGGAGCGGTCGCCTCGCCCCGTCGCGATGCGCTGTGCGCGGGGGCGCTGGCGAGGCTGCGGCGCGACGGGCTGATCGCGGTCGACGCGGGCGCCTGCTCGGCGACCCGGGCGGCGCGCGCCTTCCACCGGATCATGCTCGGGAGCGGCCGCTGACGCCCCCGGCGCGATCCGAGGGTCAGATGCTCGCCTCGCGGCGGCCGCCCTTGGGACCGACGGCCCCGGCGAGAGTGCGCCCGTCGAAGGCGCCCGTGGCGGTCTCGCCGACCGCGAAGCGGTACAGCGCCATCGCGAAGATCTGCGACAGGGCGCTGCTCACCACCGCCCCGATCAGCACGATCGCGATCGCCAGCGAGATCGTGATCGCCAGCACGACGGCCTCACCCACCAGCACGCCGACGCCCACCAGGATCGCGGCGGGCACGAGCGCGATGAGCATCGGCACCAGGCCCACCGACACCTGGCCGGTCACCTGCTCGCCCCAGCGCTCGCGGAAGATGCTCGCTGACCGCTTCAAGGTGCTGATCGGCCCCTCGCCCTCGACGGCGATCACCGGGACGGCCAGGAACGTGACGAGGTTCCAGGCCATGGCGACGCCACCCAGCAGCAGGTCTCCGATCATCCCGAAGCGCTCCTGGAGCGCGCGGATGACGATGTTGACGCTCATCAACATCGCCGCCCAGCCGGCCACGGACCCGATGTGACGCCGGGCGACGGCCATGCCGCTTCTCACGGTGGCGTCCTCGCCGTCCATCACCTGCGCGGCGGCGGCGGCCAGCGAGACGCTGAAGAAGACGCCCGCGAACGTGACCAGGTACAGGCCGATCGCCGCGAGGAGGACGCCGAGGACCGTCTGGTCGTCGTTGAACAGGACCGCCGAGGGGGCCCAGAACGCCGCGCCGAGCAGCAGCACCGACAGTGCCCCGAACACGGGGAACGCCGCGAGGGAGCGATCCGATCGCAGGGTCGCCCAGCTCTGCTTGGTGAGCGCCCACCCGCGGGCGATCCGCCCGCTCATGCGATCGTCACGCCGGCGTCGAGGTAGACGTCCTGGATGGCGTTGAGCAGTTCCACGCCCTCGGCCATCGGCCGCTGGAAGGCCTTGCGGCCCGAAATCAGCCCGGCGCCGCCGGCGCGCTTGTTGATCACCGCGGTGCGCACGGCATCACGCAGGTCGCTCGCCCCCGACGACGCCCCGCCCGAGTTGATCAACGGGATCCGGCCCATGTAGCAGCCGGCGATCTGGTAGCGGGTCTGGTCGATCGGGTTGTCGGACATGAGGTCCGAGTAGACCCTCGCGTGGGTCTTGCCGAACTTCAGGTCGTTGAAGCCCGGGGCGGCGGTCTCGGGGAGCTTCTGCTTGATGATGTCGGCTTCGATGGTGACGCCCAGGTGGTTCGCCTGGCTTGTGAGGTCGGCGGCCACGTGGTAGTCGGGGCCACCGTCCTTCGACGAGAACGCCGAGTTGCGCAGGTAGCACCACAGCACGGTGCCCATGCCGAACTCGTGGGCGGCCGCGAAGGCCGCCGCGACCTCCTGGATCTGCCGCTTGCTCTCGGGCGAGCCGAAGTAGATCGTGGCGCCCACGGCGACGGCGCCGAGCTCCCACGCCTGCTTCACCGACGAGAACATGATCTGGTCGTAGGCGTTCGGGTACGACAGGAACTCGTTGTGGTTGAGCTTCACCATGAACGGGATCCGGTGCGCGTACCGGCGGCTTGCCAGGCCGAGCACGCCCAGCGTCGAGGCCACCGCGTTGCAGCCGCCCTCGACGGCGAGCTCCACGATCTTCAGTGGGTCGAAGTAGTCGGGGTTGGGCGCGAACGACGCTCCCGCCGAGTGCTCGATGCCCTGGTCGACGGGCAGGATCGAGAGGTACCCGGTGCCGCCGAGGCGGCCGTTGTCGAACATGCTCTGCAGCGCGCGCAGGACCGGAGCGGGACGGTCGGAGCCCACCATCACCCGGTCGACCCAGTCGTTACCGGGCAGCGTCAGCCGATCTGCGGGGATCGTGCTGCAGGTGTGGCCGAGGAGGTTCTCGGCGTCATCACCGAGGATCTGCTCGATCGAGGCGCTCGCGGTCGTGGCCATGTGGTCGATCTCCTTCGTCGCGACTTAGGCCGAGAGCCTAGCCGGGCGCCGGGCGCCCCGAGGGACGCCGCCGGCCGGGGAGGCTCGTGGTGACCGGCACGACGCGCGCCAGGGCCCATTGTCGGGTGGGCCGAACCGCGCGATGCGGCTACCATCGGGGGCGATGGAGGTCTCATTGGTCACGTACCCGGTGGCGTTCACCGCCGGGTTCCTGTCGTTCGCGTCCCCGTGCGTGCTGGCGCTCGTCCCCGGCTACCTGTCGTTCATCTCCGGGGTCGCGTTCGACGAGCTCGGGTCGCGCACTCGCGATGTGATGCTGCCGACGATCGCCTTCGTCACCGGTTTCGCCGTGGTGTTCACCGCTTTCGGCGCCAGCGCCGGCCTGATCGGCTACTCGCTGGTGGGCCAGCAGGAGACGCTGAACATGATCGCGGGTATCTCCCTGATCTTCATGGGGATCCTGATGGTCGCCCTCCCGCGGCTGGGGATGCTGCAGGACACCCGGCGCTTCGCGACCGCCCGCCGGCCCACCACCCTCGCGGGCGCCGGCCTGGTGGGTGCCGCCTTCGCCATCGGGTGGACGCCGTGCATCGGCCCCTTCCTGGCGAGCGTCTACACGCTCGCCCTGCCGACCGGCTCACCCGGCCTCGGTGCCTCGCTGTTCCTCACCTACGCGATCGGCCTGGGCATCCCGTTCCTGCTCGCCGGGCTCTTCGTGACCCGTACGATGACCACGTTCCGTTGGCTGCGCGACCGCTGGACCGTGGTGAACGCCACGGCCGCGTCGGTGGTCGTCGTGCTCGGCGTGCTGATCGCCACCGGCCGCTTCTCGGTGGTCACGCAGCAGCTCGCCGGGATCGGGTTCCAGGGCATCTGACGCGCCGCGCGTCGGGCGCACAGCGCAAGGAGAGCGAATGAGGGTCGTCTCGGTCGTGGGCAACCGCCCGCAGTTCGTCAAGGCCGCGCCGCTGTCGCGCGCGCTGCGCGCGCGGGTGGACGAGGTGCTGGTGCACAGCGGACAGCACTACGATCCCGAACTGGCGGACCTCTTCTTCGATGAGCTCGGCG
>JBKHVQ010000081.1:0-3927 GCA_046569985.1 Thermoleophilia bacterium
CCTGCGCAGCGTGGCGACCGCCGACGGCCCGGTGTCGGTCGGAGCCAAGGTGCAGGTGGAGTCGCGGGCCCGGCTGGGATCGCTCGCGCCCGCCGACGTCCAGGTGGAGATCGTCGTCGGCTCGATCGGCCCGGACGGCCTCGTACCGGAGAGCGTGGTGCCGGCCGCATACACGGGGCCCGAGGGCGACGAGCACCTGTTCACGGCCTCGCTGCGGACGGCATCGAGCGGGCGCATCGCCTGGGCGGCGCGCATCGTCCCGGTCCGCCCGGGCGCGGGCGCCCCCGATCGCGGCTTCCTGGTGACCTGGGAGCCCGCCGGCTGAGCAGATCGCCCGGATGGGACGCGGCGGGAGACGCATCCCGCCGGGTCCGGGCGACCAAAGCTCAAGGATGGGTCCCGCGCAGACGACAGTGAGGGGGCCGGACAGGATGGTCCGGCGACATCGGGGACGGACCCCCATCCGCACGACCCCCTTCTCAGAGGTCCGTAGTCCATGCGCGCATCCCCGACCATCACGCCATCCGGCGCACCTCGGCCTCCGTACGGTCCGGCGTGCGCTGCGGGAGCGGTGTGATGGCCGAGACGATCGCGCGCCCGAGCGTCGAGGAACTCGCCGCCGCCGTCGGCCGGCTCCCCGCCCTCCCCGCGACCGTGCGGGCGGTGATGGACGCCTGCGACGGACAGGAGGCCGATTCGCGTGATGTCGCGCGGCTGATCCTCTCGGATCAGGGCCTCACCGCGAACCTCCTGAGGCTCGCGAACTCGGCCGCCTACGGCCACCGCCGCCGCGTCAGTACCGTCAGCGACGCCGTCGTGATCATGGGGCTGTCCGCCGTGAAGAGCCTCGCGATCTCCGGTCACACCGCCCAGTTGCTCGGCCGGTCGCTGCCGGGATACGAGATGCAGCGCGGCGACCTGTGGCGCCACTCCCTGTCGGTGGCCTTCCTCTCGCGCCGCCTGACGGGCGGGGGAGCGGCGGCGGCCGAGGAGGCGTTCGTCGCCGGCCTGCTGCACGACGTCGGCAAGGTCGTCCTGTCGGAGGCCCTCGGCGACGCCTTCGATGAGCTGACCAACGCCGCGCAGTCCGGGCGTTGCTCGCTGTCGGACAGCGAGCGCGACATGCTCGGCTTCGACCACGCCGACCTGGGCGCGCGCATCGCCGCCACCTGGGGCTTCCCGGAGCGGCTCGTGGAGGTCATCGGCCTGCACCACCGCCCCGAGGAGGCCGCGTCGGCGCCGGACCTGGCGGCCTGCGTGGCTCTCGCCGACACCGTCTCGCACGCGCTCGCCGGCGGGATCGGGGCCGGCGACATCCACCACCTGGCGGACCCCGGGCACCTGGACGCGCTGGGGCTCGATGAGATCGGCCTGTCGCGGCTCGTCGCGGAGATGGCCCCCCTTCTGACCACCGATCCCCTGGCGGAGTAGAAGCACATGCTCTTCGACGATGTGACCGCGGCGACCCTGTCATCGGCGCTGCGCGGCTACGAGGCCCGCAACCTGGCGATCAGCAACAACCTGGCGAACTCCGAGACCCCCGGCTACAAGCGCCTCGATGTCAGCTTCGAGTCGGCGCTCGCGTCGGCGACGCACGACGCGCACTCCCTGTCCGGCATGGCGCGCTCGGAGGCGGCCGACCTCGTCGCGGGCGTGATGCCCTCATCGACCGCCGACACCGTGACGGCGATGCGCACCGACGGCGGCAATGTCGATCCCGACACCGAGATGGCCGCGCTGGCCCGGAACCAGCTGGCCCACCAGACGGTGACCTCGCTGCTGGACAAGCACCTGACCCTGATCCGCACGGCGATCATCGGCCGCTAGCGATGGCCGGCCACCCCTCCCGACCCGGAGCCGCCCGATGAGCATGTACTCCGCCCTGGGCATCAGCGCCACCGGCATGACCGCCGAGCGGCTGCGCATGGATGTCGTCGCCGACAACCTGGCGAACGCCGACAGCACGACGGGCGTGGGCGCCGCGTATCGCCGCAAGGCGGTGACGATGGCCCCGGCCACCGCCACGCCGGAGTTCCGGCTCCCGGGAGGCGTGAACGCGACGAGCGCCTCCGGGGTCGTCGGCGGCGTCAGCGTGACGGGCATCGTCGAGGACGGCTCCGAGTTGCGGCGCGTCTTCGAGCCGGGCCACCCGCTGGCCGACGCCGAGGGCTATGTCACCAAGCCGAACGTCAACCCGGTGACCGAGATGGTGGACATGGTGGCCGCCACGCGCGCCTTCGAGGCGAACGTGACCGCCTTCGAAGCGTCCAAGACGATGGCGCGCGACGCGCTGAGGATCATCCAGTGAGCGTCATCCCGCCGATCTCCGCGCTGCCGCCGATGCCGGCGATGCCCACCGCGCCGCTGGGCTCCCTGGGCTCGTCCCCGGGCGATCCGGCCACGCGGGCGAGCGGGGGCTCGAACGTCGGCCCGGCGGACTTCGCCGGCGCCCTCGCGAACGCCATCGACGGCCTCAACACGCGGATGAACGGCGCCGAGCGCCTGTCGGAGGCCGTGGCCACCGGCCAGGTCGCCGACCCCACGGCCGCCCTGGTGGAGATCGAGAAGGCCGACCTGGCCTTCAACACCGCGGTGCAGGTGCGCAACAAGCTGATCGAGGGCTGGCAGGAACTCAGCCGGATGACGGTCTGAAAGGTCTCGCAATGGGTGCCCTCTTCTCCAAGGCCAAGGGTTTCTGGGGTGGCCTGACCACCCCGAGCAAGCGGCTGATCGTCGCCGCCGCCGTCATCTTCCTGGTCGGCGTCGTCGTGCTGATGCGCTTCACCGGCCAGGTGGAGTACGCGACCCTCGCCAGCGGGGTCGGCGAGCGCGACGCCGCGGCGATCACGACCGAGCTCGACTCGCTCGGCGTCGCCTATCGGCTCGCCGACGGAGGCGCCACCATCGAGGTCCCGTCGGGCGAGCTCGACCAGGCGCGACTCGACCTGGCCTCCTCGAATGTCCTCTCCGGATCGAACGTGGGCTTCGAGATCTTCGACAAGTCGAATCTCGGCGCCACCGACTTCACCAACCGCGTGAACCTCGTGCGCGCCACCGAGGGGGAGCTGTCGCGCACGATCGGGAGCCTCGATCAGGTGCAGTCGGCGACGGTGAAGATCGCCATGCCCGAGGAGGAGCTGTTCAGCAGCGAGCAGGACCCGACGACCGCGGGCGTGGTCCTCGCCCTCAGGCCCGGCGCCGCCCTGGAGCCCGGCCAGGTGAAGGGCATCACCCGCCTTGTCTCCAACGCCGTCCCGGGTCTCGAAGTCGCCAACGTCACCGTGACCGACTCGCAGGGCAACATCCTCGACGCGGCGGAGGAGGAGCTCTCGGGCGCCACCGCGGCCGCGAAGCGCCTGGCGCTGGAGCAGCAGTACGAGCAGAGCGTGCAGGCGCGGCTCGACTCGATGATCGCCGCGGTGCTCGGCCCCGGCAAGGCGGTCGTTCAGGTCGACGCCGCCCTGGACCTCGACAAGGTGACGACCGACGAGGAGACCTTCGACCCCGAGAGCAGCACCCCGCTCGAGGCGGAGACCACCAATGAGAGCCTCGACTCGGAGGGCGGCGCGGCCGGCACCCCCGCGGGGACCGCGGTCAACACCCCGGGCGGGGCGACCTACCCGGCCGGCGGCGCGGCCGGCGCGGGTGAGACCGCGTACCGCAAGCGCACCCGCCGTGAGACCAACGGCGTCGACCGCACCCGCTCGCAGATCCAGCGGGCGGAGGGCGCGGTCACGCGCCAGTCGGTCGCCGTGCAGGTGAGCGACGAGGTCCCGGCCGCGACCGTCGCCAGCCTCGAGGAGTCCGTGGCCGCGGCCGTGGGCATCCAGGAGGGACGCGACCAGCTCAGCGTGGTCACGATCCCCTTCGCCGAGGACGGCACCGCGAAGCTGGCCGCCTCCGGCGCCGACACCGCCCCGGCCGTCG
>JBKHVQ010000082.1:0-9336 GCA_046569985.1 Thermoleophilia bacterium
CCCGGGCGCGGTCTCCATGCGCAGCATGCGCAGCACCCGGTTGACGCGGCCGCGGAACTGCGCGCGCGCGACGGTCTCCTGGCCGAGGTAGCAGCCCTTCTCGAACGAGACGGCGACATCCTCGAGCGCCGCCTCCTGGACGAGCGTGGTGGGGCCGGTGTCGACGCCCACGCGGACCGCGCCCGCCGCGATGCGGGCGCGCTCGAGCACGTCGGCGGGTACGGCCCGCAGCCCGAGCGCCGCGACGGCGGCCTCCGGATCATCGGTCAGCGCCTCGCGCGTGCCCGGCGTCAGACCGTCCACGACCATCTCCGCGCCAGGTGGGTCCGGAGTGGCGGCGGCGACCACCAGCGCGCGTGCCGGCTCCGGCCCGATCACCTCCAGGTCCTCGGAGAAGTGGTACCGGTGCAGGGCGTCGGTCAGGGGGGTGGCGAGATGCGGCTCGGTGATCAGCGTGAAGGCATCCTCCGCGTCGCGGTGCACGGTGACCGACGCGACGATGTGGCCCTTCGCGTCGAGGAGCAGCGCGCGGCGGTCCGATCCGGTGGCGAGCCCGTCGATGTCGTTGCTGAGCAGCCCGTGCAGGAAGCCCGCCGCGTCGGGACCCTCGACCCAGGTGAGCGAGCGCTCCACCGCGACCGCGCCGTCGGTGGGGAACGCCCCCGCGCCACCCCGTGCGGCGGCGCCGGTCACGGGTGCGGCACGTGGCCGTTCATGGAGGCGCGGCGCGCGTTCTCGGCGATGCGGGCGTTCCGCTCCAGCGCGCCCCTGATCGCCGTGTCGAGCATCTCCACCCGTCGCGCCTCGGATCGCTCCTCCAGGAGCGCCTGCTTGGAGTCGAGGTCGAGCGGCAGGGCCCCGGCCAGGGCGTAGGAGAGGGGAACGTCGCCCGCCGGCTCCGGGTCGGACCCCGCGAACTCGCGGTAGCGGGCGGTCACCTGCTCGCGGGCGGCGTCGGTGGCCGCGTCCTCCTCGTCCACCAGTGCGCGTACCTCGGCGGTGCGGTACAGCCGGCCGCTGGTCGGGGCGAGCACCTCCACCGGGTACGCCCCGCGCACCACCACGTCGAGGCGCCCGTCCGGGTGGCGCCGGCTCAGCTCCTCGAAGCGGGCGGCGCATCCGATCCTTGCGCTCTCATCGCCGTCGGCGCGCGCGATCACGAAGGGCTCGTCATCGAGCACGCAGTCTGCGTAGAGCTGCCGGTAGCGCGGCTCGAACAGGTGCAGGGGCAGGGCCTCTCCCGGCAAGAGCACCAGGTCGAGGGGGAAGAGCCCGATGTCGGCTGCGTCGGCCACGAGGAGGACTCTAGCCCGGCAACCCTCGGCCGGGTCCGCGCCCCCGGAGGTCTCCCGCGCCCGGGCTGCTCTAGGATCGCCGGCGACATGAGTGACACGCGCGCGGTATCCCACACGCTCCCCGCCGGCCTGCTGCGGCCGGTGCTCGCCGAGGTCACGGCCTACGAACCGGGTCGCCCGGTCGACGATGTGCGGCGCGAACTCGGCCTCGACTCGGTGGTGAAGCTCGCCTCCAACGAGGGCCCCCACCCGCCGATGCCCGGCGCGATCGCGGCGATCCGCGAGGCCGCCGAGGGCGTTCGCGTCTATCCCGATCCGGGCGCATGGGCGCTGCGTGACGCGATCTCCGGCGCGACCGGCGTGCCGGTGGAGTGCATCCTCCCGGGGGCGGGCATCGACGGCCTGATCCCGCTGGTGTGCGGCGCGGTGCTCGATCCCGGCGACGAGCTGGCGATGTCCTGGCCGTCGTTCGTGTCGTGGCGCCAGCAGGCCACCCTGCGTGGCGCCCTGGTGCGCACCGCGCCGCTGCGGCCCGACGGGGCCAACGACCTCGACGCCCTCGCTGAGCGGGTGGGACCGCGCACCAAGCTGGTCGTCGTGGTCAGCCCCAACAACCCGACCGGTCAGGCAGTGGACGCCCATGATCTGCGGCGTTTCCTGGACGACCTGCCCGGCCACGTGCTGCCGGTGCTCGACGAGGCCTACTTCGAGTACCTGGGCACCGGCGACCACGACGGGGCGGCAATGGTCGCCGAGGGCCGCCCGATGGTCGTCACCCGAACGTTCAGCAAGGCGTACGGGCTCGCGGCGCTGCGCGTCGGCTATCTGCTCGCGCCACCGGCCCTCATCCGCGAGCTGGGCAAGGTGCGCAGCGTCTTCGATGTCAGCGCGGTCGCCCAGGCCGCGGCGACGGCCAGCCTGGAGGATGCCGCCGCCCACCTGCCCGGGCGCATCGGGCTGATCGCCGCCGAACGGGAACTCGTCGCCGGCGGCCTGCGCGCGCTCGGCCTGGAGCCGCTGCCCAGCAGCGCCAACTTCCTCACCTTCGGCACCGGCTCACCCGAGCGCGCGGCGGCGCTCAACCAGGCCCTGCTGACGCGCGGGGTGATCGTCCGGCCCCTCGGGGCGTTCGGCGCACCGGAGTCGATCCGCGTCACGATCGGCTGGCCCGAGGAGAACGCCCGCTTCCTCGACGCGCTCGCCCTCGCGTTGGGGGACTGACGGCGGTGGCCGACGCGCCCCCCATGGGGTCGGCCGACTGGGACCGGCGGTACGCGGCCACCGACCTGATGTGGTCGGCGGGGCCGAACGCGACGGTCCGTGACCTCGTGGCGGGGATGGCGCCGGGGAAGGCCCTCGACCTCGCGTGCGGGGAGGGTCGCAACGCCCTGTGGCTAGCCGCCGAGGGCTGGGAGGTCACCGGCGTCGACTTCTCGCGGGTCGCCGTCGACCGCGCCGGGCGCCTCGCCACCGAGCGCGGCCTCGCCGCCCGCTTCATCCACGCCGACCTCGGCGAGTGGGCACCGCCCGCGGAGGCGTTCGACCTGGTGCTGCTCGCCTACCTCCAGGTGCCCGCGGCATTGCGCGGCACGGTGATCGAGGCGGCGGCGGCGGCCGTTGCGCCCGGCGGCACGCTGCTGTGGGTCGCGCATGACGTCGAGAACCTGGAGCGGGGATACGGCGGGCCGCGGGACGCCGCGGTGCTGTCCACGCCCGAGGGCGTGGTCGCGCGCCTCTCCGGGCTGCAGGTGACCCGCGCCGAGCGCATCGAGCGGCCGGTCGACACCGACGCCGGGCCCGCGACGGCGATCGACACCCTTGTCCTGGCGGTGCGGCCGGCCTGACACGCGCCCTGGGAGGTCCGGGGCCGCTGACATCATGCGCGTTCGGCGGTCACTGGTGAGGGGGTGGGCATGCGTCGGTTCACGTACGCGCTGGTCGCGCTGGGATGGTTGCTGGTCGTGGGCGCCGGCACGGCCTCCGCGGTCGATCCGCGCGTCGGCGATCAGGACTGGCTCGCGCGCGTCGTGCCTCCCGGCATGGTGACGCCGCCGCCCGATCGGATCCCGCCGATCGCGATCATCGAGGACGGCGTCGACCCCGGCCACCCGGACATGGCCGGCGGCTGGGTGCGGACCCGCCGGGCGACCCCGCGCCCCGACCCGGCCGACACCCGGGGAGTGGCCGAGTACCTGCATGGCATCGCCCACGGGACGTCGGTCGCCGCGATCATCGGAGCACCCCGCGACGGGGTCGGGATGGAGGGCATCCTGCCGGGCGCGCGGGTCTGGGTGTACGGTGGCAATGGCACGTGTCGGGATACCGCCGCGGCGATCCGCCGCGCCGTCAACGACGGCGCCCGCATCATCAACGCGAGCTACGGCTTCACGCCGGCCGGCGCCTGCCCCCAGCATCACGACGCCACCTCCTACGCGTTCGGCAAGGGCGCCCTTGTCGTGGCAGCGGCCGGCAACGAACGCAACAGCAATGTCCGCAGTCAGCCCGCGAACGATTTCCATGTGCTCACGGTGGCGGGGCTGAACGCCTTCGACCAACCGACCGGGTTCTCGAACCAGAACACCTACGCCGACATCGCCGCGCCGGGAGAGGCCGTGCTCACCGCCGTGCCGATCTGGTGGGACACCGAGGACGACGCCCCGGACGGCCATAGCCGCATCGACGGCACGAGCTTCGCCGCGCCGATGGTCGCCGCGGCCGCGGCCTGGATCATGGCCGAGCGTCCGCGCCTCTCGGCCGACCAGGTTGCGGAGGTGCTGCGTCGCTCGGCGCGCGACCTGATCCGTCCCGGCTGGGACATCGCCACCGGTTGGGGCGCGTTGGACCTCCCGGCGGCGCTCTCGGCTCCCGCGCCACCGCACGATCCGCTGGAGCCCAACGATGACATCCGGTGGGTGTCGGGCCGCGCCCTCTTCGCCGCCGACACCCCGTTCCTCCGCCGCACCCGCTCAGTCGCGTTCGGTGCGCGCCTCGACGTGCAGAAGGACCCCTACGATGTCTATCCGGTGTGGGTGCCGCCGGGGTCGACGGTGCGTGTATCGATGGTGCCCCGCATGGTTCGCGCCGACCTCTATCTCTGGAGGCCCGACGCGGGAACCGCGATCGGCGAGCGCTTCGTCGCAAAGAGCAAGCGACCCGGCCTCCGTCCCGACAGGATCGTCGCGACGAACTACGGCCGGCGCCCCTTGACCGCATGGATCGAGGTCCGCAGCGCCAGGGGGCCGTGGCTCTCGGGTTCCTACCGGCTCACGATGTCCCGCAGCAGATAGGCGAGCGGGGCGTCGCGCCGGTGACCATCCGCGCGACGCCCCGAGGGTGTCACTCGGCGACCGCCGCCAGGTCCTCGGCCAGATTCAGCAGCAGGCGCACGCCGAAGCCGGTCCCGGCACCGCCGACCATGCCGGTGCCCGCGATGTCGAGGTGGCACCAGGGCAGGTCGTCGGTGAACTCGCGCAGGAACTGGGCCGCGTAGACCGGTCCGGCCTGGCGCTTCGCGGCCGAGTTCGACAGGTCGGCGACCTTGCTTCGGATCAGCGGATCGTAGCGCGGGTGCATCGGCAGCGGCCACACCAGGTCGCCGGAGCGCTCCCCGGCGCGCCGCACGGCGGCGGTCCAGTCCTCGTCCGAGCCGAACAGGCCGGCGTAGACCTCGCCCAGGGCAACGACCACCGCCCCCGTGAGCGTCGCAAGGTCGACAATGCGGGTCGCCCCGTTACGCGCGGCCCACGTCAGGGCGTCGGCCAGGATCAGGCGGCCCTCGGCATCGGTGTTGATCACCTCGACCGTCTTGCCGTTCATGGCGGTGACCACATCGCCCGGCTTCATCGCGCGCCCGTTCAGGAGGTTCTCGGTGGCGGGCACGACCGCCATCACCTCCACCGGCAGATCGAGGGCCGCGATGAGCGCCACCGCCTCGAGCGCGGCCGCCCCGCCACCCATGTCCATCTTCATCTCCTCCATGCCGCCGGAGGGCTTGATGGAGATGCCGCCGCTGTCGAACGTGACCGCCTTGCCGACAATTGCCAGCACCTCGTCGGTGGCGGGCTTCGCCGGGCGGTGGTGCAGCACGATCATCTTCGGCGGCTGGTCGGATCCCTGGGCCACGGCCAGCAGGGCGCCCGCGCCGAGCTTCTTGAGCCGGGCGGCGTCCATCACCGCGCAGGTGAGGCCGGGCTTCTCCTCCGCCAGCCGCTGCGCGTGGGCGGCCAGGTCGGAGGGGGTGAGGTGGTTCGCGGGGGTGTTCACCAGGTCGCGCGCGCCGGCGACCGCGGCGACGATGCGGTCGGCCCGGGCCAGGTCGGCGCGCGTCACCGCGGGGGAGGCCACCGTGACCTTCCGGGCCGCCAGCGGCGCGCGCTCGCCGCTCTTGAAACGCTCGAAGCGATATGCGCCGGTGCCGAGGCCCTCCAGCAGCGCGGTCACCTGCTCGGCTCCCGCGTCGTCGCCGGGCGCCAGAGCGAGCGCCTGGGCCTTGAGGGCGTGGGCCTTGTTCCCGGCGGCCTCGCCGGCGCCGCGCCACCCGTCGAGATCGCCGTCGCCCACGCCGACCACGACCACGCGCGCCCAGCCGGAGCCCTGTGGCGCGTGGAACACCGCCGCCGAGTCGGCCTTCCCGTCGATCTCGCCGTCGGCCACGGCGCGCGCGATCGCCCCGCCCACGGCCGCGTCGGCGGCCGAGGCCGCGCCGGTCAGGGCGACCGGCGACCCGACCGGGATCACCAGCAGATCGCCCTTGAGGCTCGTCGGGTCGGCGGACTTCTTCAGGGTCGACTTCATCGGTGCCTCCGGTCGGGGATCCGCGCTCAGACTACGCTGTGGTGACCCCGCCGCCGCCCGCCGAGGAGATGACGTGCCCGTCGAGATGGAGCGCCACGACCGCGTTGCCGTGCTGACCCTCAACCGGCCCGACGTGATGAACGCGCTGTCGCCGGACATGATCGATGACCTGGAGTTCCTCCTCGATCAGATCGAGCGCCGCACCGAACTGCGGTGCGTGGTCCTGACCGGCGCGGGCGACCGCGCCTTCACCGCCGGCGCCGACATCCGCCACATGCGGGAGGCGAGCCCGCTGCAGGCGCGCGCCTACGCGCGGCGCGGGCACGATGTCACCGGGCGCATCGAGTCGTTCCCCAAGCCGGTGATCGCGGCGGTCAACGGTTACGCCCTCGGCGGTGGCTGCGAGCTGTCGCTGGCCTGCGACATCCGCCTCGCCTCGGAGCGGGCGCGCTTCGGGCTCCCCGAGGTGAACCTCGGGATCCTCCCGGGCTGGGGCGGCACGCAGCGCATGGCCCGCGCCACCTCACCGGGGTTCGCCAAGGAGATGATCTTCACGGGGCGCCAGGTCGACGCCGCCGAGGCGCACGTCGCGGGCCTGGTCAACCACGTGTACCCGCACGACGAGCTCATGCCGCGCGCCATGGAGCTCGCGGAGGAGATCGCCTCCAAGCCGCCCTGGGCGCTTTCGGCAGCCAAGGAGGTCGTCAACCTGGCACTCGACGGCGACCTCAGCGGCCACCTCGCGCGGGAACTCGACGCCTTCGCCCTGGCGTTCACCACCGAGGACCAGCGGGAGGGCATGGCCGCCTTCTTCGAGAAGCGCGAGGCCCGTTTCCAGGGGCGCTGACGCGGGCCCGGGCACGCGACGCCGCCCGGTCGCGACGTGAGCGGCGCCAACTGGATAGGGTTTGCGGCCGACGCGACGAGGGCGTCCCGTGTGCCCCCGTCCGTCCGCACAGTTATCTGATCGGCGGAGATCGCCGCATGCGTCACCGGGGTGCCGAGCCAGGCGCCCGGTTCCCAGGCGCGGTGGTCTCCGGACATGAGGCATGTCGGCAGGGGGTCTGATGAAAATCGCGGTCTGTGTCAAGGAGGTGCCGGATCCCGGCCCTTCGCGCCGGATCGACCCGGGCACCAAGCGCATGGACCGCTCGGGCGACCGGTCGCTCAACGCTTACGACCTCAACGCCGTTGAGGAGGCGCTCCGAATGAAGGAGGCCGCGGGCGAGGGCGAGGTCGTGCTGGTGTCGATGGGTGCCCCGAAGGCGCTCGATTCCATCCGCAAGGCGCTCGGCATGGGCGCCGACCGCGCCGTGCTGGTGTCCGACGACGCCGCGGCCGGCTCGGACCTGGTCGCGACCAGCAAGGTGCTGGCCGCCGCCATCAGCGCCGAGTCCCCCGACGTGGTGCTCTTCGGCCAGCAGGCCACCGACGGCGACGGCGCCGTCATGTGGGCGGCGGTCGCCGAGCGGCTGCAGATGCCGGTGGTCTCGCAGATCTCCGAGTTGACCGTCGACGGCGGCAAGATCCAGGCCAAGCGCCAGACCGAGTTCGGCTACGACCACATCGAGGCCCCGCTGCCGGTGGTGCTGGCCGTGTCCGACGCCCTCAACGAGCCGCGGTTCTCGTCGCTCAAGGGCATCATGGCCGCCAAGAAGAAGCCGCAGGACGTCAAGTCGCTGGCCGACATCGGCCTCGACGCGTCGCAGGTCGGCGAGCCCGGTTCGCGCACCACCGTCGCGGACCTGAACCCGCCGCCCTCGCGCGGTGACACCCTCAAGATCGAGGACGACGGCTCCGCCGCGCAGCAGATCCTCGACTTCCTCGTGGAAAGGAAGCTGGTGTGAGCACCCTCGTCTTCCTGGAGCACCACGGCTCCTCGATCCAGAAGGGCTCCCTGGGCGTGCTGAGCAAGGCCGCCGCCCTCGACCCCGACACCTCCGCCGTGATCATCGGCTCCGGCCTTGGCGACCTCGCCCAGATCGCCGGCGCCCACGGCGCCAAGACGGTCTACCTGGCCGACGACGCGTCGGTCGCCGCTCCGCTCCCGCAGCCGCGCGTCGACATCATCGCCGCGCTGGTGCAGGACAAGGGCATCGAGAACGTGCTGTTCGGCGCGTCGGTGCTCGCCTCGGACATCGCCGGCGGCCTCTCGGCCCGCCTCGACGCCGGTCTCAACTGGGACCTCGGCGACCTGGTGATGGACGGCGGCGACCTGGTCGGCAAGCGCTCGGCGCTCGGCGACACGATCCTGGTGGATGTCGGCTGGACCGGCACCCCCCGCCTCGGCCTGGTGCGCGCCGGCTCGTTCGAGCCCGCCCAGAACGGCGGGGCGCCCGCCGTCGAGTCGATCCCGGTCTCGGTGCAGGACTTCTCCACCAAGGCCACGATCACCGGCCAGGACCAGGAGGAGGCCAGCGGCCCCTCGATCGACGAGGCCGACATCCTCGTCACGGCCGGTCGCGGCATCGGCACCCCCGACGCCTTCCCGATGTTCGAGGATCTCGCCTCGGCCATGGGCGGCGCGGTCGCCACCACCCGCGCGGTGGTGGACTCCGGCTGGTACCCCTACTCGACCCAGATCGGCCAGACCGGCAAGGTCGTCGCCCCGAAGCTCTACATCGGCTTCGGCGTGTCGGGCGCCATCCAGCACAAGGTCGGCATGCAGTCCTCGCAGACGATCGTCGCGATCAACAAGGACCCCAACGCGCCGATCTTCGATTTCAGCGACATGGCCGTCGTGGGCGACCTCAACACGATCGTCCCCGAGCTCTCCAAGCTGGTGAAGGAGCGCAAGGGCTCATGACCGCGGGGCGCTTGCGCCCTGTGCCATGATTCACAGGCGGGCCCCCACCGGGGCCCGCTCGCTGTCCCGGCAGGTTCCCGTAGACGGCCGCATCCGCGGCCCGCATCGAACGAAGGTTGGCCATGAAGGCGGGCATCCACCCCAAGTACGTCACCGCTCACGTCTCGTGCACGTGCGGCAATGAGTTCGTCACCCGCTCGACCAAGCCGGAGATCCGGGTCGAGATCTGCAGCAACTGCCACCCGTTCTACACCGGGCGTCAGAAGCTGGTCGACACCGGTGGACGCGTCGAGCGCTTCCAGCGCAAGCTGGCCAAGAGTCAGAAGGCTGGGGCTTAGCCTCAATGGCGTGCAGCGGCCTCCCGCCCGCGGGGGGCCGGGGCTCCCGCCCGGTTACCTCGGCAGCGCGTCGCGGCGTGAGCCTCCGATGAGCGCCGACGTC
>JBKHVQ010000083.1:0-9943 GCA_046569985.1 Thermoleophilia bacterium
TGGGCACCGGCCGGGCGCGCGTCACGACCCGCGTCACGACGCTCGGGCGCAGCCGCGACTGCGACATCGTCGTCCCCGACGCCAACGTCAGCCGCGTGCACGCCGAGGTGCGCCACATCGGGATGGACTACTACATCGTCGACATGGGCAGCACCAACGGCACCGAGGTGAACGGCCAGGTGATCACCCGGCACGCCCTCGCCGACGGCGACGTCATCGTCATGGGCACCACCGAGATCCGCGTGGAGCTGCGATGACCGAGACCGGCCTGCTCGTGGCGCAGATCGTCTTCCTGGTGCTGCTGTTCGGCTTCATCGCCTCGATCGTGCGCAGCTCCGCCCGCCAGCTCAGCCGCGTCCAGCCACCGCCGGTGGTGAGACACGGGCCCGTGGTCGACCCGCCCCGCGCCGCGGGCGCGGCCCCGGCCCCGGCCGCGCCGCCCGTCGGCGCCGAACCGGCCCCCGTGGCCCCTCCGGCGCCGGTGAACCAGCCCACCCTGGAGCCCTTCCCGTCGCCGTTCCGCGACCTCGACGCGCGCGGGCCCGCGGAGGCCGCCGAGGCGCCCACGATCATGCCCGCGGCGCTCGGCGTTCCCGATGCCCCCGAGGCGCCGGCCACGTCGGGCGAGGACGGCGCGCCGGACGACGCGGCCGCCGAGCCGTTCGACATCCTGGCCGCAGGCAACCGCGGGGCGGATCAGCCCCTGATGGACCTCACCGCCAACATCCAGCCGCGCCTGGTGGTCGAGAGCTCGCCTGCGCTCGAGGCCGGCAGCGACCTGGAGCTCGAGGGCGGCCTCACGATCGGGCGCTCCGGGGCCGCCGACCTCGCGCTGGCCGACCAGTACGTGTCGCACATGCACGCGCGCATCCTGCGTCGCGGCGCCTACTACTTCGTCGAGGACCTCGGCTCCACGAACGGCACCTTCCTGAACGACCTGCGCGTCGAGTCGAGCGCCCAGCTCAAGGTTCACGACACGCTGCGCATGGGGCAGACGGTCCTACGGTACGAGGAGTGACCGGCTGATGGGCGAGGCGCTCGCCCTGGTGGAGCTCGTCCAGCTGTCCGACGTGGGCCGCGTGCGCCACCACAACGAGGACCGCGCGCTCGGCCGCGGGCCCGTCATCGCGGTGGCCGACGGGATGGGCGGCGCCAAGGCGGGCGAGGTGGCGGCGCAGATGGCCGTCGACGCGGTGGAGGCGCTCCCCGAGCCGGTGTCGGCCGAGGACGTGCGCGACGCCATCGCCCGCGCCAACGGCGCCATCTTCGACCTCGCCCGGGCCGACTCCGACAAGGCCGGCATGGGCACCACGCTCACCGCGGCCCTGCTCAGCGGGTCGGCCCTCTCGGTGCTGCACGTGGGCGACTCGCGCGCGTACCTCTGGCGCAGAGGCGAGCTGGCGCAGATCACCGACGACCACTCGGTGGTGGTCGAGCTGGTCCGGCGTGGCAGCCTCAGCCCCGCCGAGGCCGAGGTTCACCCCCATCGCAACGTGATCACCCGCGCGCTCGGCGCCGAGCGCAACGTGGTGGCCGACATCGTGACCCAGCCGCTCGAGGCCGGCGATGTGATCCTGCTGTGCAGCGACGGGCTGTCGTCGTACGTCGCCGACGCCGCGATCGCCGCCGCCCTCGCGGACGCCACCGATCTGAACGCCGCGGCCCGTGAGCTGGTCGCGCTGGCCAACCGGGCGGGGGGCGCCGACAACGTGACCGTCGTGCTGGGGCGGGTCGGCCCGCCCGACGGGTCGGCGGCCCAGCCGGCCGCCGCGGTGACCGCCGAGCATCCGGCGCCCGGCGGCGCACCCGGCCAGACGGCCGAGATGAGGGTGCTGGGCGGGGTGCGCGGCCACGCCGGCACCGACCGGCCCGGCCAGATGCCGTCCGGCGCGCCGCCGCGCGTGCTCGAACCGGTCCACAAACGCAAGGGGCGGCGCGGTCCGGTGATCGCCGCCGCCGTCGTGGTGCTCGCCCTCGCCGCCGGCGCGGTCACGTGGGTGGCCAGCCGCACCTACGTCGTCGAGCCCGGGCCCGCGGAGACGGTGCGCGTGATGCACGGCCTCCCGTTCTCGATCGGCGGATTGGAGTTCGCCCGCGAGTGGCAGACGACGGGCGTCCCGGTCGACGCCGTCCGCGGCGGTCGCCCCGACGCCCTGTCGCGTTCCGCCCGCGGGCAGGGCGAGGCCGTCGAGCTCACGGTCGACCTGATCTGGCGCTTCGGCCTGCCGGAGCCGCCGGAGGTGCGGGCCCCGGTCGCCGGGCCCGCGGCGCCCACCGCGACGGCCCCCGCCACCACCGCGCCCACCGCGACGGCCCCCGGCGCCAACGGGACGACCACCACCCCGTGATGTCACTGCGCACACGCGAACTCGGCTTCATGCTGCCCGCGGCCGCGATCGGCCTGCTGGGCATCGGCACCGTCGCCAGCGCGCGCGCCGACACCTTCGAGCCCGGCCCATGGCCGCAGGCCCTCGGTGTCATCGGGGTCTTCCTGGTGATGCACCTCGCCCTGCGCCTGCGCGCCCCGCAGGCCGACCCCTACCTGCTGCCGGTCGTCGGCGTGCTGGTGGCCGTCGGCCTGGTGCAACTCGACCGCATCGACCCCGATCTGGCCGCCGACCAGGCCGGTTGGGTCGCCGCGGGCGGCGTCGTCTTCGTCGGCGTGCTGTTCCTGCTCCCCGACCACCGGGCGCTCGAGCGCTACCGGTACCTGATCGGACTGACCGCGGTCGGCCTGCTGGTGATCACGATGATCTTCGGCACCACCATCAACGGGGCCAAGCTGTGGATCAACGTCGGCGGCGGGCAGACCGTGCAGCTCGGCGAGCTGAGCAAGGTCCTGCTGGTGATCTTCCTGGCGGGCTACCTGCGCGACAAGCGCGAGATCCTCGCCATCCCCACGCGCCGCGTGATGGGCATCCCGGTGCCCTCCCTCGCCGCGCTCGGCCCGGTGCTGGTGTTCCTCGCGGCCTGCCTGGGCCTGGTGGTGGTGCTGAACGACTTCGGCACCGCGTTGCTCTTCCTCGGGATCTTCCTGGCGATGATCTATCTGGCGACCGGTCGCGCCGCGTACACGCTGTTCGGCGTCGTGGTCTTCGCGATCGGATCGGTCGCGGTCTACGCGGTGGTGCCGCGCATCCAGGACCGTGTCGACAACTGGCTGCACCCGTTCGCCGACGAGCAGGGGCAGGGCTTCCAGCTGGTGCAGTCGCTGTACGCGCTCGCCGAGGGTGGCGTGCTGGGCCCGGGGCTCGGGAACGGCTTCCTGATCCGTGACGACGGCAGCTACACCGTCCCGGTGCTGCCGACCGACTTCATCTTCACGGCCGTGGCCACCGAACTGGGGTATGTCGGCGGGCTGGCCCTGCTGATGGGGTTCCTGCTCGCGCTGCAGCGCGGCTTCGCGATCGCGGCGGGGGCCAACGACGGCTTCTCCAAGCTGCTGGCCGCCGGACTGACCTTCGCGGTGGGCCTGCAGGCGCTCCTGATCGTCGGCGGCGTCGTGCGCCTCATCCCGCTGACCGGCGTCACCCTCCCGTTCGTCTCGTACGGTGGCTCGAGCGTGCTCACCAACTTCGGCATCGTCGCCCTGCTGCTGATCATCAGCCATCGCTCGCGCGCCGGTACCCGCCCGCCGCGGCGCCGGCGCGGCGAGCGGCGCTCGCTCGCCGAGGAGGTGGCGGCCGGTGAATAGATCCATCCAGCGGCTGTTCATCGTCCTGGTCGGCGGCTTCGCCCTGATCGCCGCCATGCTCGGCTGGTGGCAGGTGGTGCACGCCGGCGAGCTGCGCGACCGCCAGGGCAACCCGCAGACCCTTCAGGCCGAGCGGCTGATCGACCGCGGGCGCATCCTCTCGGCCGACGGCAAGCTCCTCGCCGCCAGCCGCGCCGTGCGCCAGGACGGCAAGCTCGTCTACCAGCGGCGCTACCCGCAGCAGACCCTCGCCGCGCACGTCATCGGCTACTCCACCTCCGACAAGGGCAAGACGGGGGTCGAGGCCGTCTACGACCGGTTCCTCACCGGCAGCTTCGGGGCCGAGCCGCTGCTGCAGCGCCTGAACCTCAAGGAGAAGCGCGGCGCCAACGTCCAGCTGAACATCGACACCCGCGTCCAGATCGCGGCCGAGCAGGCCCTGTCCGGGCAGAAGGGCGCCGTGGTGGTTCTCGACCCGCGCACCGGCCAGGTGCTGGCGGCGGCATCGTCTCCCACATTCAACCTGCAGGACGTGGTCAACGGGAACTTCGGCACGATCGTGGCGCAGCCCGACTCGCCGCTGATCAACCGCGCGACCGCCAGCCGCAACGCCCCCGGCTCCACCTTCAAGGTGGTCACCACCAGCGAGGCCCTGGAGAGCGGCATCTACACTCCCGAGAGCCGCTTCGAGGGCGGCTCGAGTTACGACACCCCCGGCGGCCCGATCAACAACTTCGGCGGGCGCACCTTCCCTCCGCACACGCTGACCGAGGCCCTCACGAACTCGATCAACACGACTTTTGCCGAGGTGGGTGACACGCTGGGCGCAGACCGCATGGGCGAGCGCATGACCGCGTACGGCTTCGGCACACGGCCCGGCATCGACCTGCCGGCGGGCGAGGTGATCGCCTCCGGGCGCTACGACGGCACCACGCTGCTGCCGAATGCCGAGGGCGGCGAGGACGTCGCGCGACTCGCGATCGGCCAGGAGAAACTGGTGGCGACCCCGCTGCAGATGGCGATGGTGGCGAGCGCCGTCGCGAACGGGGGAACGCTGATGCAACCCCAGCTGATGAACCGCATCGTCGACCGCTCGGGCGAGGTGGTGCGCCGCAACGACCCCGTGGAACTCGGCGAGGTGATGAGCCCCGAGGTGGCCGCGGACCTGACCGAGATGATGACCGACGTGGTGCGCGACGGCACCGGCGCCCAGGCGGCCCTCGTGGACGTCGGCGTGACCGTCGCCGGTAAGACCGGCACCGCCGAGACCGGCGACCCGGCCCTCAACAACGCCTGGTTCATCGGGTTCGCCCCCGCGGACGACCCCACCGTGGCCGTGGCCGTGGTGGTGGAGGACACCACGGGCCAGGGCGGCTCGGTGGCCGCGCCCGTGGCGGCCGACGTGATGCGCGCGGCGCTGGAGACGCAGTGACCCCGATCGTGACCCTGGAGATGCGATGAGCTTCCGCACCGGCGATGTGATCGGCGACCGCTACGAGCTGGGCGGCCAGCTCGGCGCGGGCGGGATGGCACGCGTCCACCTCGCCCACGACCGCCTGCTCGACCGCGAGGTGGCCATCAAGGTGCTCTCCGAGCAGTACGCGGCCGACCCCCAGTTCGTGGAGCGCTTCCGGCGCGAGGCCTCGGCCGCCGCGGGGCTCAACCACCCCAACATCGTCGCGGTGTACGACCGCGGCGAGGCGAACGGGTCGTACTACATCGTCATGGAGTACCTGTCGGGCCCCGACCTGAAGCAGGTGATCCGCGAGCGCGCCCCGCTGCCCCCGGTGGAGGCGATCGACTACGCGCTGCAGTTCCTCGCGGCGCTGGGAGCCGCGCACCGCCGCGACGTGATCCACCGCGACGTGAAACCCCAGAACGCGATGGTGGGGGAGGACGGGCACCTCAAGGTGACCGACTTCGGCATCGCCCGCGCCGGCGCCCAGAGCGGTATGACCGAGGCCGGCTCGGTGATCGGGACCGCCCAGTACCTGTCGCCCGAGCAGGCGCGAGGCGACGAGGTGACCGCCGCCAGCGACTGCTACGCGGTCGGCATCGTGCTCTACGAGATGCTCACCGGCCGCGTCCCGTTCGACGCCGAGCGCCCGGTCGCCGTCGCGATGAAGCAGATCAGCGACCCGCCGACCCCGCCCAGCGACATCGTGCCGAGCATCCCGCACGCCCTCGAGGGCGTGGTGCTGCACAGCCTCGCGAAGCGCCCGTCCGAGCGTTACCGCACCGCCGAGGAGTTCAGCCGCGCGCTGCTGGATGTGCGGGCCCAGCTCGACGGCGCGACCGGCTCCACGCGGGTGATCCCGGCGGCCGCGGCGGCAGGCGCCACCGAGGTGATGCCGCAGGCCACCGCGGCGACCCGGGTCCAGCCGGGCCGCGGCGTCCCGCCGCCCCCGGACGAGCCGCCGGTCTCCCGCCGCCGCTGGCCCTGGATCGTGGCGGCCGCCATCATCGCGCTGCTCCTGGTGGGCGGCGCCTTCGCGCTGATGTCGGGCGGCGGTACCGACACCGTCACGATCCCCGATGTCGCCGGCCAGCAGGCCGCCGACGCCGAACGCGCGCTCGAGGACCTCGGGCTGGTGGTGGTCACCCGCAACGCCGCCGACGACACCGTCGAGCAGGGACGCGTCATCCGCACCGATCCCCCCGCGGGGGCGACCGCCGAGGAGGGCAGCACCGTCACGCTGCTCGTCAGCGGCGGCCCGGGCCTCCAGAGCGTGCCCGACGTCGTCGGGCTCGACTCGACCGCCGCGCGCGCCGAGATCGTGCGCGCCGGCTTCGAGGTCGACGTCACCGAGCAGGCCAGCGACACCGTGCCCGAGGACCGGGTCATCAGCCAGGACCCCGGCGCGGGCGCCCAGGCCGAGCAGGGCAGCCTCGTCACGTTGACCATCTCGACCGGTCCCGAGAACGTCGAGGTGCCGAACCTGAGCGGGCTCACGCAGGATGAGGCACGCGCCGAGCTCCAGAGGGCCGAGCTCCAGCTCGGAGGGGTCTCGACGGCCGAGAGCGACGCCGTCGCGCCGGGTCTGGTCGTCGATCAGAACCCGGGGCGCGGCACGCAGGTCGCCCGTGGCTCGGCGGTGTCGATCGTCCTGGCCGTCGAGCCCGAGCCCGACACCATCGGCGTCCCGAGCGTCATCGGCAACTTCGCCGCCGACGCCGAGGCGAAGCTCGCCAACCTCGGCTTCTCGGTGATCAGCGACACCGCGCCCAGCGACCAGCCGGCGGGCGTGGTCATCGGCCAGACCCCCACCGGCGGGACCGAGGTGGAGCGCGGCTCCCAGGTGGTGATCACGGTCAGCTCCGGCCCGGCGACCACAGAGACCCCCACCGACTCCACGCCGACCGCCCCGCCGGACCCCGCCACCGCGACCGGCGGCGGCCAGGTGCCGGCCCCCGAGCTGCCCTGACCCGCCGCGGCCCCCTCGCACCCGACCGCAAGGCCACCGTATGAGCGACCCGATCCGCATCGCCGTCCTGATGGGTGGCGCCAGCAGCGAGCACGATGTGTCGCTGGCCTCCGCCGCCGCGGTGATCGACGCGCTCGACCCCGGGCGCTATGCGGTCACCGCGGTCCGCATCTCCCGCGAGGGCGTGTGGAGCGTCGACGAGCGCCCGGTCACCATCGCCCGGTCCGGGGCCGGCACGCCGGCGTTGGTGTTCCTCGACGGCGGCGCCCCCTCCCG
The DNA here is from genome assembly GCA_046569985.1 of Thermoleophilia bacterium. Classification (GTDB taxonomy): domain Bacteria; phylum Actinomycetota; class Thermoleophilia; order Miltoncostaeales; family Miltoncostaeaceae; genus JAVJSF01. The sequence goes on from JBKHVQ010000083.1 coordinate 7,396, forward strand.
TGGGCTGGACGTGGTCTTTCCGGTGCTCCACGGCCCGAACGGCGAGGACGGCACCGTCCAGGGTCTCCTGGAGTGCGCGGGCGTCGCCTATGTCGGCGCGGGTGTCGCCGCCTCCGCGGTCGCGATGGACAAGGCGCTGTTCAAGGACGTCCTGCGCGCGAACGGCATCCCCACCCCGGACTGGGTGGTGGTGAGCGACTCCCGGTGGCGCGACGACCCCGCCGGGGTGCGTGCCCGGGTCGCGGCGGCCGTCGCCTATCCGGCGTTCGTGAAGCCCGCCCGCCTCGGGTCGAGCGTGGGCATCAGCCGCGTCGCCGGCCCCGAGGATCTCGACGCCGCGATCGAGCTGGCGTTGCGCCACGACCCGAAGGTGCTGGTGGAGCGCGGGATCAGCGGGCGCGAGATCGAGGTCGGCGTGCTCGGGGAGGCCGATCCGGTGGCCTCCCCGGTCGGCGAGATCGGCTACGACGGCGACTGGTACGACTACGAGACCAAGTACCAGCCGGGCCGCATGCGTCTCGATGTCCCGGCGGCGATCCCGGCCGAGATCGCCGACCGGGCCCGCGGTCTCGCGCTGCGCGCATTCGAGGTCGCCGAGTGCCGCGGCCTCGCCCGCGTCGACTTCTTCCTCGCCGACGACGGCGAGGTGCTGCTGTCGGAGCTCAACACGATGCCGGGGTTCACCCCCACCAGCGTGTACGCCGCGCTGATGGGCGCCGGCGGCATCGAGTACCGGGACCTGATCGACCGTCTGGTGGCGCTCGGCATCGCGCGGCACGAGCGCGCGCGGGCCTACCTGGGCTGACGTGCCCGCCGGCGTGCGCATCGGCGTGGTCGCCGACACGCATGTCGGCGAGTTCCTGGAGGCCGTGCCCGCCGCGGTCGCTCGCGCGCTCTCGGGCTGCGACCTGATCCTGCACGCCGGCGACCTCAGCGGCCCGGGGGTGATCGAGCGCCTTGAGCGCATCGCCCCGGTCGTGGCGGTGCGCGGCGACCACGACCTTCCCGGCGCTCCGCTCCTGCCCCACGCGGCGGTGATCGCCGTCGGCGGGCGCCGCATCGGGCTGATCCACGGCGACAGGTCCCCGCCGGTGGACGCGTCGGTGGTCGCCTGCGGCCTGATCGCGGGCCGCGATCTCGGGTACCGCGCGGGCCTCGCCCGTCACCTGGTGCGCCGCCTCGGGCCGCTCGACCTGATCGTCCACGGCCACTGGCACGAGCCGTCGCTCGCGCGCGTCGGCTCCACGCTGGTGTTCAGCCCCGGGGCGGTCTGCCCGTGGGGCAGCCTGGAGGGCGGGCGCGACCCGCGGCCGGGCGTCGCGGGCATCGCAGACCGGCTTGTGCGCCGCTACCGGCGCCTGCTGGGCCCCGAGGCGATGCGCCCGCGGGTGGGCATCGTGGAACTCGGCGACGGGCCCATCGTGGCGCGGTCCGTCGTGCTGGCGGTCGAGTAGCCTTTCGCGCCGTGAACCTCTCCGACATGTCCCCCGATCGTCTGCTGCGCGCCGGCTTCGGCGTCGGCGCCCTCGCGGCGGTGCTCGCCGCCCTCGCCGGCTTCGGCGCGTTGGCCGAAGGCCCCGACCGCACGGCGCCGTTCGTGCGCACTGCCCGACTCGATGTCGAGACGGTCGTCGTCCTCATCGCCCTCGCGGCCCTGGCGGTGATCCTGGTGGCGGCGTTCGTGCCGCGCACCTGGCTGCAACCGGTCGGCGTGCTGGCGACCACCGCGGTGGCCACCAGTTCCGGCATCGAGGTGGTGCGCGGGCGTATCGCCGACGCCTTCGCGCCCGACGTGCGCACCACCCTCCAGGCCGGGGGCATGCTGCTGGTGCTCGCCTTCTGGGTGGCGATCGCCGCCATCGCGCTGCAGCTGTTCGCGCTGCGGCGCTTCGCCCAGACGCGCCCGGTCGAGCCCCGCGAGGTGCTCGACCAGGTGCCGATGCGCCTCGACGGGCGCCCGCTGCGCACCTCGTTGAAGGGGACCCTCGGAGTGGCCCTCGGCATCGCGGGGGTGATCGCCCCGGTGTTCTCCGCGCTGGCCGTCGCCCTCGGGCTCGGCGCCCTCGGCGACATCCGCGCCTACGACGGCCGCATGGGCGGCCGCGGGGCGGCGATGACCGCCGTGGTGCTCGGCATCATCGGCCTCTCGCTGCTGATCGCCGTCCTCGGGTTCGGTGGCCTGTTCCTCACGCCGACCGGGGACTGATCGGCGCATGAACCGCCGCTGGCCGACGGCGATCCTCCTCGCGGCCGCGCTCTGGTACGCGAGCGACTCCCTGCGCCATCGGCGCGAGGGCGGGCAGGGCTACGAGCTGGAGGGCGCGCCCGAGGTGGCGGGCGAGGAGTTCCTGCGGGCCGCGGAGGCCCTCACCCAGGCACCGATCAGCCGCGGGAACAGCGCCGAGGTGCTGATCAACGGCGACCGCATCTTCCCGGCGTTCCTCGAGACGATCGGGGCCGCGACGCGGACGGTCAACCTGCTGACCTATGTGTACTGGAAGGGCGAGATCGGGGAGCGCGTCGCCGACGCGGTGTGCGAGCGCGCCCG
>JBKHVQ010000084.1:0-10466 GCA_046569985.1 Thermoleophilia bacterium
TCGGATACGAGCGCGTCGGTCAGGTGGAGGAGCGCGGCGACATGTCGGTGCGCGGCGGCATCCTGGACGTCTACCCCTCGACCGCCGACATGCCCGCGCGCGTCGAGTTCTTCGGCGATGAGATCGACGGCCTGCGGGCGTTCTCGCCGTTCACCCAGCGCACGATCCGCCCGATCACGCGCCTGGTCGCCTGGCGCGCCGCCGAACCGGCGGACGCGCAGACGGCGGACCCGCTGGCGGGAGACCTCGGCGGCGCTGCCGTGGTGCGCCTGGCGCCCACCGAGCACGGTCCGGCGCTGCGCGCCGCGCGCGAGCGCTTCGAGGATGAGGCCGCCTCCGGGGCGATGCTCGATCCCGCGCGGGTCGAGGGCCGCATCGCCGCCCTCGCGCGCGTCGACATCGCACCGCCCGCCGGAGGCGAGCACGGCGTCTTCGACGCGGTCGAGGCGCGCTTCGCCACCCGCTCGCCGTCGGAGGCGGAGGCCGAGTTGCAGCGCATGGCGCGCAACCACATGCGCGTGCTGGTCGCCTTCTCGCGCCGCGGCGACCTCTCACGCGCCCTGGCGCGCATGGAGCGCCTCAAACCGGTCGAGGTGACCCCGGGCGACCTCCCGCCACCGGGGATCGTCGGCTTCGCCGCCATGCCGCTGCGCACCGGCGTGATCTCCCGCGATCTCGGGCTCGCGATCGTGCCCGAGGAGCAGGTGCTGCGCCGTCGGCGCGGCCCGACCCAGCGCGGTCCGGTGGTCGGGCGCCGGCTGTCGAGCTTCCTCGACCTGAAGGTCGGCGACCACGTGGTGCACGAGGACCACGGCATCGGCCGCCTGCAGGCCTTCGAGACCCGGACGGTCGCCGGCGTGACGCGCGACTACCTCGCGCTCGCCTTCGCGGGGGCGGACCGCCTGTTCGTCCCGCACGACCAGCTCGAGAAGGTCACCCGCTACGTCGGCGCCGACGGGTCGGCGCCACCGCTGTCGAAGCTCGGCGGCAAGGCCTGGGACCGCATGAAATCGCGTGCCCGGGCGGCCGTCCACGAGATGGCCGGGGAGCTCATCACGCTCTACGAGGCGCGCGCCGCGGCCGTGGGCTACGCCTTCCCGCCCGATGACGAGCTGATGCGCGAGTTCGAGCGCCGCTTCGCGCACCGCGAGACCCCCGATCAGCTCCGCGCCATCGACGCGGTGATGGAGGACATGGAGCGCCCGCGGCCCATGGACCGGCTGATCTGCGGCGATGTCGGCTTCGGCAAGACCGAGATCGCCATGCGGGCCGCGTTCAAGTGCGCCGCCGCCGGCCGCCAGGTGATGATGCTCGTGCCGACGACGATCCTGGCCCAGCAGCACCTCGACACCTTCCGGGAGCGCATCGGCGATCTGCCCGTCAGCATCGGAATGGTGAACCGCTTCCGCTCGCAGGCCGAGATCAAGGCCACCCTGCAGGAGTACCGCGAGGGCCGCCTCGACATCCTCGTCGGCACCCACCGCCTGCTGTCCATGGACGTGCAGCCCAAGGACCTCGGCCTCGTGATCGTCGACGAGGAGCAGCGCTTCGGCGTGGCGCAGAAGGAGGCCCTGCGCAAACTGCGGGTGCAGGTCGACGTGCTGGCCATGAGCGCCACGCCGATCCCGCGGACCCTGCAGATATCCCTCTCGGGCCTGCGCGACATCAGCGTCATCGAGACCCCGCCCGCCGGTCGTCGCCCGATCGCGACCCACGTGGGCGAGTACGACGAGCGGATCGTCGCCGAGGCGCTGCGCCGCGAGGCCGAGCGCAAGGGCCAGAGCTTCTTCCTGCACAACCGGGTCGAGACGATCGACGACGTGGCGGCGAACCTGCGCGGCCTGATCCCGGAGCTCAGCATCGTCACCGCGCACGGCAGGATGGCCGAGCACGAGCTGGAGGACGTGATGCTGAGCTTCGTGCGCGGCGAGGCGGACGTGCTGGTGGCCACGAGCATCATCGAGTCGGGGATCGACATCCCGCAGGCGAACACGCTGATCGTCGACCGAGCCGACAACCTCGGCCTCGCCCAGCTTTACCAGATCCGCGGCCGGGTGGGCCGCTCGGACGTGACCGCCCACGCGTACCTGATGTACCCCGACGCCGAGAACCTCTCGCGCGATGCCGCCTCGCGCCTGCGCGCCCTCGCCGACTACACCGAACTCGGCAGCGGCCTGAAGATCGCCATGCGCGACCTGGAGATCCGCGGCGCGGGGAACCTCCTCGGCGACGAGCAGAGCGGCCACGTGGCGGCGGTCGGCTTCGAGCTGTACCTGGAAATGCTCAACGAGGCCGTCATGGAGCGCCAGGGCGAGGCGCCGCCCGAGCGCGAGGTGCGCATCGAGATCCCCGTCTCGGCCCACATCCCCGCGGCGTACGTGCCGATGGAGGCCGCCAAGATCGACCTGCACCGGCGCATCGCGCAGGCGGAGGACCTGCAGGAGCTCGATGCCCTGCGCGGCGAGATGGTCGATCGCTTCGGCCCGCCCCCGGACGCGGTGGAGTCCCTGATCGCCGTCCAGCGTCTGCGCATGAAGGCGCGGACCCTCGAGGCCTCGCAGCTCGCCGTGCGCTCGGGGCGGGTCACGGTGGCGCCGGTCAGCCTCACCAGCCGCCAGCTCGCGGCCCTGCGCGAGGCGATGCCCAAGGCCACCTATGCGTCCCGCGAACGGGTCGTCTCGCTGCCCGCCGGTACGGCGCCGACCGAGCGCCTCGCGGCGGCCGAGGCCGCCCTCGATGCGCTGGTCGGCGCCGCCTCCGGGGCGTGACGAACGCTTAAAGCCCGCACAACAAGCGGGACATGAGGTGACTGCTACCATCGCCCGGATTCCGGGAGTGAAACCGACACGGTGGGTGGTCAGGTGAGAGCAGGGCAGCGCAGATCCCGAGTCGCCGCCGCCGTCGCGGTCGTGGCGCTGGGAGTGGGGGCATTCGGCATCGCCGGGTGCGGCGGGGACTCCGCCGACCTGCCCGAGGGCACCGCGGCCCGGGTGGGCGACACCCCCATCACGCAGGCGGCGCTCGACCGCCAGATCGAGCAGAGCGTCGCCGCCTTCGAGAGCCAGGGCCAGGCCGCGCCCGCCGAGGACTCCGAGCAGTACCAGCAGCTGGTCCAGCAGTCGATGCAGACGCTGGTGCAGCAGAAGATCATCACCGCCGAGGCGGCCGAGTGCGGCGAGCCCTGCAAGGTGACCAAGGATGAGATCACCGAGGAGCTTCAGAGCATCATCGCGACCGAGTTCAACGACTCGCAGAAGGAGTTCAACGAGTTCCTGGACGAGCGCAAGCTGTCGCGCGCCGACGCGCGCGTCATCGTCGAGAACTCGCTGCTGCAGCAGAAACTCTTCGACAACGTCACCCGCGGTGTGCGCTTCACCGAGGAGGACGCCAAGGCGTACTACGAGGAGAACAGCGAGCAGTTCAGCACGCCCGCCGGCCGCAAGGCGAGCCACATCCTGGTGGCCACGAAGGCCGAGGCCGACGCGATCCGCGCCCGCGTGAACGAGGGCAACTTCGCGGCGATCGCCCGCGAGGAGTCCACCGACACCGGCTCCGCCACCCAGGGCGGGGACCTCGGCATCATCCAGAAGGGCCAGCTGGTACCCGAGTTCGAGAAGGTCGCGTTCGCGCTGAAGGACGGCGAGATCTCCGCCCCGGTCGAGACGCAGTTCGGCTGGCACATCATCACCGTCGGACTGGTGCCGGCGTCCACCACGCCCTTCGCCGAGGCCAAGGACGGCATCATGCAGAGCCAGCTTCAGCAGAAGCGCCAGGAGACCTACAGCGAGTGGGCCGAGACGGCGCTCGCCGACTGGGAGGAGCGCACCGTCTACGCGAGCGACGATCTCAAGCCCCCCGCCGAGACGGAGACCGCGGCCGTCGAGGACGCTCCGGCGCCCTGATCCGCGCCACCACGATGCCCGGCACGGCCGCGATCCGGATGGCACCGGCCGCGGCCGTGCCCGTTCCCGGCCCCCTCGGCGTGTGAAGGGGCCCCGGCTGATCGTCGGCATCGGGCCCGGGGGCGCCGACGGCGTGCCGGCGGCAGCGGTCACCCGTCTCGCCGGCGTCCGGCGGGTGCACGGACTCGGGCTGTCGGAGGGTGCCGCCATCGTCCTGGGCCGTCCGGTCGAGCGCCTGGAGCGCGGGGATGAGCTCCCCGCGGCGGCGGTGGTCGCGGCTCCCGACCCGGTGGCCCACCGGCTGGCATGCGCCAGCCCCGGCGCCGAGGCGTGGCCCGCGCGCGATGTGCTGCGCGACCGGGCGATCGGGGCCGAGGTGGCCGCGCTGGCACGGGTCGGGGCGCACCTGCGCCGCGAGTGCCCCTGGGATCGCGAGCAGACCGCCGCCACCATCGTGCCGCACACCATCGAGGAGGCCTTCGAGGTCGCCGAGGCGGTCGCGTCGGGACGCGGGCTGCCGGATGAGCTCGGCGACCTGCTCTTCCAGGCGGTCTTCCTCAGCCAGTTCCTCGAGGAGGAGGGGGTCGCCGACCTCGCGTCGGTCGCGCGCGGTCAGACCGACAAGCTGATCAGCCGGCACCCGCATGTATACGGCGATGTCGCCGCCGCGAACGCGGCCGGCGTGGTGGACGTCTGGGAGCGTCAGAAGCGCGCAGAGCGTTCGGGCCAGGGCATCTTCCACGACCTTCCCGCGGGCCTTCCCGCGCTCGCGTTCGCCACCAAGGCGCAGAAGCGGGCCGCGGCGGTCGGCTTCAGCTTCGGCGATGTCGCCGGCGCCGCGGAGAAACTGCGCGAGGAGATCGCCGAGCTCGACGACGATCCCGGGGAGCGCGAGCTCGGCGATGTCCTCTTCGCGGCCGTGGCCGTCGCGCGCATGCTCGGCGCCGATCCCGAGCTGGCGCTGCGCGCCTCGGCGCGGCGCTTCCGCGATCGCGTCGAGCGGGCGGCAGCGCTGGCGGCCGCCGACGGGCGCGCGTTCGAGGACATGGCGCCCGACGACCAACTGCACTGGTACCGGAAAGCCCATGCGGAGGACGTCGCGTGATCGCACGGACACCCGAATGGCGGGCGCTCGAGGCCCAGGCGCGTGCGGGGGGCGACCTCCACCTGCGCGACATCTTCGCCGCCGACCCCGCGCGCGGCGACGACCTGGTCGTCGAGGCCGGCGACCTCGTGCTCGACTACGCGAAGAACCGGGTGACGCGCGAGACGCTCGGGCTCCTCGTCGCCCTGGCCGGCGCCGCGGGGGTGCGCGAGCACGCCCGTGAGATGTTCTCCGGGGCGCGCATCCACCCCCCCGAGGACCGGGCGGTCCTGCACGTCGCGTTGCGCGCCCCGCGCGATACCGTCATCGAGGTCGACGGCCACGATGTGGTGCCCGCCGTCCACGAGGTGCTCGACAGGATGTGCGACCTCGCCGAGCGCGTGCGCTCGGGCGCGTGGACCGGGGCGACCGGGGAGCGGATCCGCGCCGTGATCAACGTCGGCATCGGCGGGTCGGACCTCGGCCCCGCGATGGCCGTGCAGGCCCTCGCCGACTTCGCGGACCCGGCGATCGAGCTGCGCTTCGTGTCGAACGTCGACGGGGACGACGTGCGCGACGCGGTGCGCGGCCTCGACCCGGCCACGACCCTGGTGATCGTCTCCTCCAAGACGTTCACCACACTCGAGACGCTCTCCAACGCGCGTGCGGTGCGCGACTGGCTGGTCGCCGGCCTCGGCGGTGACCCGTCGGTGGTCGCGCGCCACTTTGTCGCGGTGTCCACCAACGCGGCGGAGGTGGCCGCCTTCGGCATCGACACCGCCAACATGCTCGGCTTCTGGGATTGGGTCGGCGGGCGCTACTCGGTCGACTCGGCGATCGGCACCTCGCTGGCCATCGCCATCGGCGCCGACGCGATGCGCCGGTTCATCGACGGGTTCCGCATCATCGACGAGCACTTCATGGGGGCCCCTCCCGAGCGGAACATGCCGGTGCTGATGGCGCTGCTGGGTGTCTGGAACGCCAACTTCCTCGGCGCCGGGACCCATGCGGTGCTGCCCTACAGCCGGCGGCTGGCACGCTTCCCCGCCTACCTGCAGCAGCTCGACATGGAGAGCAACGGCAAGTCGGTGGACCGGCAGGGGAGAGCGCTGCAGATCCAGAGCGGCCCGGTCGTGTGGGGCGAGCCGGGCACCAACGGGCAACACGCCTTCTACCAGCTCATCCATCAGGGAACGCGCCTGGTGCCCTGCGACTTCATCGGGTTCGGCCGGCCCGCCGAGCCGCTGGGAGACCATCACGACCTGCTGATGGCCAACATGCTGGCCCAGGCCGAGGCGCTGGCGTTCGGGCGCACCCCCGCCGAACTCGCGGGCGAGGGCGTGAGCCCCGCGCTGATCCCGCATCGCACCTTCCCGGGCAACCGCCCCAGCAACGTGCTGCTCGCGCCGTCGCTGACCCCGTCTGTCCTGGGGCAGCTCATCGCCCTCTATGAGCACCGCACGTTCGTGCAGGGCGTCATCTGGGGGGTCAACTCGTTCGATCAGTGGGGCGTCGAGCTCGGTAAGGCCCTCGCCATGCGCATCGCTCCCGAGCTGGCCGACCCCGGGGCCCCGCTCGGCCACGACAGCTCGACCAACGCCCTCATCCGCCGTTACCGGGCGCTCCGCGTCCAGGGGGACCAATGAGCGTCGTCCTCATCAACGCGATCAGCGTCCCCGGCGAGTGCCGCGAGGCCTTCGAGGTGATCCGGCAGGAGGGGCCCGCCGCCGCGTAGGCTCGACGGGGAGTGCGCGGAGAATCGCCCCTGAGCGGGTGATTCCCTCGACGCATACCCTCAGGTTGAGACTCATGGTGTGGCGTTATGTCGCCGGATCGCCGACGGGGCCCCGGCCGGGGCCTCGTCGGCGGTAGACTCGCGCCCCCGACACCGACCCCGGAGCGTCCATGTCCGCCATCGCCCGCGTCAACGCCCGCCAGATCCTGGACTCCCGCGGCCAGCCGACCGTCGAGGTCGAGGTCGCGCTCGAGTCGGGCGCCAGGGGCCGGGCGGCGGTGCCCTCGGGCGCCAGCACGGGCGCGTTCGAGGCGCTCGAGCTCCGTGACGGCGACTCGCAGGCCTACAACGGCAAGGGCGTGATGAAGGCCGTCGCCAACGTCGAGGACGAACTCGCCGGGGTGCTCGCGGGCCTGGACGCCTACAACCAGATCCTCGTCGACCGCCGCATGATCGACCTGGACGGAACGCCGAACAAGGGCCGCCTCGGGGCCAACGCGATCCTCGGCTGCTCGCTGGCGGTCGCGCAGGCGGCGGCGAACGACGCCGGCCTGCCGCTGTACCGCTACCTGGGCGGCGCGCGCGCCAACCGCCTGCCCGTGCCGCTGATGAACATCCTCAACGGCGGCGCCCACGCCGACAACTCGGTCGATCTGCAGGAGTTCATGGTCGCGCCGGTCGGGGCGCGCACCTTCGCCGACGCCGTCCGGATGGGCTCCGAGGTCTACACGGCGCTCAAGGGCGTGCTGCGCTCCCGCGGTCTCGCGACCGGCGTGGGCGACGAGGGCGGCTTCGCCCCCGATCTCGCCAGCAACCGCGAGGCGCTCGAGGTGATCATGGAGGCGATCGCCTCCGCCGGCTACACCCCCGGCGAGGAGATCGCGCTGGCGCTCGACCCCGCCACGACCGAGCTCTACCGCGATGGCGCATACCACCTCGAGGGCGAGGGCCGCGTCCTCACCTCCGCCGAGCTCGTCGAGTTCTGGGCCGAACTGGTCGACCTGTACCCGATCGTCTCGATCGAGGACGGGATGGCCGAGGAGGACTGGGAGGGCTGGGAGGCCCTGACGGCCCGCCTCGGCGACCGCGTGCAGCTGGTCGGCGACGACCTGTTCGTCACGAACAGCGAGCGCCTGCAGCAGGGGATCGACCGCGAGGCCGGCAACGCGATCCTGATCAAGCTCAACCAGATCGGCACCCTGTCGGAGACGCTGTCCGCAATGGACCTTGCGGGTCGCGCCGGCTTCGCGTCGATGGTGTCGCACCGCTCAGGGGAGACCGAGGACACCTTCATCGCGGATCTGGCGGTGGCGACGGGAGCCGGCCAGATCAAGACCGGCGCCCCGTCGCGCAGCGAGCGCGTGGCCAAATACAACCAGCTGATCCGGATCGAGGAGCAGCTCGGACCGGCCGCGCAATATCCGGGCCGGTCCGCCTTCCGCGCCTGAAACACGCGATGGCAGGAACCGGGAGGGGCGGGGCGTACCCGAGACTACGAGGGGCCGCCCGGCCCGCCCCGCTGATCCAGGACCGCCTCCATCCGACGTTCGCGCCGCTCGAGTTCCCGGCTCATCGCCGCCGGGATCATCACCGCCCTCCTTCTCGCCTATGTCGGGCCGGTGAAGGGCTACTTCGATCAGCGCGCGGAGCTGCGCCGCCAGCAGGCGCATCTGGTGTCCCTCGAGAACCAGGGAAAGAGCTACCTCGCCCAGATCGCCGCGGCGGAGACGCCCGAGGTGCTCGAGATGCGTGCCCGGGAGCATGGGCTGGTGCGCCCCGGCGAGCGGGCGTTCGCCATCCGCGGCGAGCTCGACCCGGCGCCGCCGCCGCCCGAGGAGGATGATGGCGGTGGTGGCCTCTTCGCCTGGTTCCCCGACATCCTCTGACCGAGCCCTGGTCGTCGCCCTGCTGGGCCGCGAGCCGTTCACGGACTACTCCGTCTCGGTGCGCTGCCCGCACGGGCGCCCCGCCGTGCTGCGCAACGCCCCGCGTGACCTGCGCGGGCGCCCGTTCCCCACGCGCGAGTGGCTGCTGAACCCGGTGCTGGACGACGCAGTCAGCCGCCTCGAGGCGGCCGGCGGGGTGCGGATGCTCGAGGAGGACCCGGAGATGGTGGAGCACATCGCCGCCGCCCACCGGCGTCACGCCCGCCTGCACGACGGCTACCGCGTGGCCGGCGCGGGCGACCCGCGCTATGTGAAGTGCCTCCACGCCCACCTGGCCTTCGCGCTAGCCGAGGGCGGCAGCCCCGTCGGCGACTGGATCATGCGCCACGCCGGGATCGACTGGCCGGGCGACTGCTGTGCCGATGTGCCGGGCGCGGGGGATGCCGGTGACTGATCCCTCGGTCGCCTCGGCGCGCTACGACTGGGAGGACGGCCTGCGCCGTCTCGAGCCGCTGCTGCCGGGCGGCGGCAATAGGATGCGGGTCGTGGATGCCGTGCACGAGGAGCTACGCCGCCGAGTCGGGTCGACCTTCCGGCTCGCCGATCTGGCCGCCGCGTACCAGGCCGCCCCGTCGTGGTACCTCGATCTCGCCGCGCGCATCGCGCCGCGCGAGCCCGAGGTGTGGGACCCGGCCGTCACCCTCGACGGTGCCTTCGCGCTCTACCAGCGCCGCGCCGTGGACTGGCGCGGATGAGCGCCGCTCCGCAGCGACGCCCGGCCCGCCCGCCCGCGCGGCGGCCGGCGCGGAAGCGGTCCGTGATGCCGCGGCGCCTGGCCCTGGCGCTGGTCGCCGGCGCGCTGCTGGTGGGGCTGCTGGTCGGCTACGCCGCCCACGGCGACGACGCCCCCGCGGGGCTCGCGACCGAGACGCGCGAGCTGCCCGTGGTGACGGTCACCGTCACCGAGTAGCGCCCGGGGCGGGGGCGGTCCAGAACTCCGCGAGCACGGTGGATTCGCTCTCGCCCCGCTCGATCAGGGCGTGGATCTCGGGCAGCGCCTCGCGCCGCAGGTAGACATGGCGCTGGCCGACGCTCGGCTTCTCGCCCAGGAGCCCCGCGCGCAGGAGTGCCTCGCCCACCTCCAGCGCCTGCTGGCGCTCGTTGGGGGCGGCGCCACGGTAGAGGTGGTCGAACTCGGTGTGGTACCCCGGGCCCACCTTGCCGACCCGCAGCAGCCGCCGCAGCACCTTGCGGGCATGGCGCCGGCGCGGGCAGGGATCGTCGGCGATCGCGAGGCTCGGCCCCTCGTCGGCGACGACCGGCCGCTCGCCCACGCACCCCACTCGCGCAGGGACGCGACGAGCTCCGGCGGCTGGGACTCGGCGCCCGCCGGCTGCCCGTGGGCGATGAGGGTGAGGGCCACCCGCACCGGGTGCACCGCCAGCTCATGGGCGAGGGCGCCGACGCCCCGGCCGCCCGCGGGCGGGATGCGGTCGAGCGGGATCGGCGGACCGCCGATCCGGACATCCGCGGGCAGGGCCGCGATCGCCGCGCGCGACGGCGCCGGGTGCAGTTCGGCGAGGGCGTAGGCCGCGAACTCGCTGTCCATCTCCGGCGCGATCAGGCCGGTCAGCCCGCGCCAGTCCTCCAGTCGCACGGTCTCCGGGTCGGCGCCGCCGTGGAGCACCGCGGCATCGAGACAGCGCAGCAGCACCCGCGCCGGCCCGCGCGGGGCGAAGTCGGCGGTGGCGCGCGCGGCGACCGGCAGCAGCCACGCCGGATGCCCGTCGGGGGAGCGCCCGCTCCAGACCCACAGGGTGTAGGCCCGCGCGTGCAGCTGGCGGCCCGATGCGGCCAGG
>JBKHVQ010000085.1:0-2639 GCA_046569985.1 Thermoleophilia bacterium
GGGTGAAGCTCGCCGGCCACGATGTGTCGGCGACGTTCTCGGCGCCCGCCGCCGCTGTGCGCTGGCGTGAAGAGGTACGCGACGCGCTCAGAGCGGGACGGCCGACGCCCGGGCCGCCGGACAAGCCGGTGAAGGTGGAGCCGGTCACCGTGTTCGACATGTACATGGCCGCCGGCCGCGCGATGACCTCCGGGCGCCTCCTGACGCGTAAGCGGACCCGCTACAAGCCGTCAGTGATCCGCCGCACCGAATCGCTGCTGCGGGTGCATGTCGTGTCCCGCATCGGCAGGGTCCCGGTCGCCGCCGTCGGCCGGCGCGACGTGCAACGCCTGGTCGACGACATCGAAGCCGACAAGGGACCGGAGACGGCCCGCAAAGCGCTACACGCCCTCGCCGTCGTCATGCGGCACGCGGAACGCGAGGGACTGGTGGAGCGCTCCCCGGTGGAGCGCATCGCGACGACCGCGCAGACCGACGAGCACGCGGTGCGGGTCCTCACCCGCGACGAGCTCGCCGACGTCCTCGATGCCGCCCGCGCCGACGACGAGCGGCTCTCCCGGTCGCTGGCGGTGCCGCTGGTGACCCTCGCGGTCAGCACCGGCCTGCGCCTCGGGGAGCTTCTCGCGTTGCGCTGGGCACCACACGAAGCAGACGACGGCCTCGACATCGACGCGGGCCTCGTGCGGGTCCGCTGGTCAGTTGACCGCGCCCGCGACAAGACCACCGGCCGTTTCCCCCTGGTCCCCCCGAAAACACCCTCCAGCGTGCGAGACGTGCCCCTCGGGGCCGGCGACCTCGCCACCATCCGCCGGCACCTGCTCGCAGTCGGCCGGCCAGACCCCGGCACCTTCGTGTTCGCCGACAGGAACGGTCAGGTGCTGGCGCCGACTGGCTCGCCGCGGCACACCTGGCGCCGGGTGGCCACTGCCGCCGGCATCGATCCCATCCCGCGCTTCCACGACCTCAGACACACATGGGCCGTCCACATGCTCCGCTCAGGAGTGCGCCCCGAAGCCGTCGCCCGCCTCGGAGGCTGGAGCGGCACCGCGATCGTCCACAACCGCTACGGCAGACACGCGCTCCCCGACGAGCTCGCCACCGCCGGAGAGCGCCTGGAGCACTGGCGCGCCGACACCGCCGGGACCACGTAGGGACCACGCCCGGGACCACGCCCCGCATCACCCCTGCTAATCGCCACCTTCGCGCCGCCCTTTCAAGGCGGTAGCACGGGTTCGAATCCCGTTGGGGGCATCACCTCTCGTTCGCCGTGGCCATCCGGCGGGCCGGGACGGTAGACCAACGCGCCTACCGGGTAGGGATCCCGACGACCCTCCGACCCTGAAAGGCCCCTCCGTGACCGTCGTCCTATCCATCATGTGCGCCGACGGGGTCGTGATCGCCTCCGACAGCCAGATCACCGACTCCGACCGCGGCATGAGCTATCCCGGCCAGAAGCTGCACCCGCTCGGCGCCCGCGCCGCGTGGGGGGGCGGCGGCGCCCGCGGCGTGCTCATCGACATCGAGAACGAACTGACGGCACGCGCGGACGAGGTTCTGGCGGCCCCCGACGTCGGCCATGCCCTGCAGGAGGTGGCCATCCCGGTCCTGCGTCGCCACTACGAGAACTTCATCCCCGAGATCCCCGGGGAGGAGACCCAGGGCACTCCATCCGCCTACCTGCTGGCCGCCGGATACAGCGACGACACCCCGTTCATCGTGGAGGTCAACCCGAACGGCATGGTGAGCCGCTACGAGGACATCGGGTTCCACGCCATCGGCTCCGGGGCGCCGATGGCCCAGCAGGCCGGCGCGCTGCTCGCGCACTTCCGGATGGCGAACCGACCCGTCGACTACGGCGTGCTCGCCGTGGTGCGGGTCATCGAGGCGCTCACCGTCACATCGCCGAGCGTCGGGCTGGAGATCGACGTCGCGCGCATCACCCCGGACGGCGCGACGCACCTCGAACAGAAGGAGGTCGACGCGGTGCGCACGCACGTCGAGCGCTGGATCAAGGCCGAGCAGAAACTTCTGGACGGCCTCATGGACTGATGGGCCCCGGATCAGGGCCGCCGCCGGTGCGCGAGGAACGGGCGGGCGCTGTCGGGGGACGGCCCGCGCGGTGGACGCGAACAGGACTCACGCCGAAACATCGCGCGTGGGCGGCGGCGGTGACCGGCGCGCACGTCTGGGCTACGCTCATCGCCAAGGGAGGCCACGGCCGATGACGGGTTCCGATCCTCAGCCTCGCACCGCGCTCGTCACCGGTGCCGCTCGCGGCATCGGGAGGATGACCGCGGAGGCCCTCGCGGCGGCCGGGTGGCGGGTCGTCGCGGGAGTGAGGGACCCCGGGGCGCTCGCGCCGCTCAGCGGACCCGGCCTCCACGTCGTGCGCCTGGATGTCACCGACGCCGACTCCATCCGGTCGGGTGTCGCCGAGGCCGAACGGGTGGCCGGTGGGGCGCTCCGCTGCGTCGTCAACAATGCCGGGTGGGCGCTGTTCGGCGCGATCGAGGACGTCGACCTCGGCGAAGCGCGCCGGGAGTTCGAGACCAACCTCTTCGGCGCGGTCGCGGTGCTCCAGGCCGCCCTCCCGCGGATGCGCGAAGCGGGAGCCGGCGTCGTCGTGAGTGTCTCGACCC
>JBKHVQ010000086.1:0-10851 GCA_046569985.1 Thermoleophilia bacterium
CTCGACGACCTCGGCGTCGTCGGCGACGCCGTCCATCGCCAGGACGCGACCCTGGGCGTCGACACGCGCCACCACCGAGCGGCGCGGGGTGCCCACGTGGGCGAGGGTCTGCACGAGGTGGATCCCCACGATCTCCATACCCGCAACGCTACGCGCCGGGAGCCATCCGGTGGGTGCGGATAGACTCACGGCATGTCCGGCTCCCACCGGAGGGTCGCGTCGTGAACAGCGTCCTTCTCCTGGCCATCGGGGCCCTCTCGCCCTGGACGGTCCACCTCGCTCCGCCCAAGCAGCGCCCGCTGGCGCTCGTCGGCGTGGTCGCGGTCTTCCTGCTCTACGGCATCTTCGCCGGGAACCCGCTCTTCACCTGGGAGATGTGGGCCGGCCTCGCCGTCGGCATCGTCAGCGTGATGTTCCTCGCGGGTTCGATGCCGGGGGGCGGCTCGCACCGCCCGGGCCCGCGCCGCCGGACGTCCCGCTCGCGGCACGCCGCCCCTCCCGCGGACGACTCGGGTCAGACCGGCGAGATCCGGTAGGCACCGGGCGGGGGGGCGCCCCCGCGCCCCCCGGCGCCGGGTCAGGGGTCGGTGGGGTTGAGGTAGGTCGCGATGAGGCGGTTGGCCCGTTCGGCGTCCTCGATCAGGATCAGGCCGCGGCGCAGGGCCTTGACGCCGGGCGCCCGCTGCTCGAGCCCGAGCAGGGCGATGCCGAGCGGCAGATAGGCGTCCGCGTAGTAACGGTCCAGCGCGACGCCCCGCTGCCCTGCCGGAACGGCGAGATGTCCCAGCTCGGCCCGCAGGTACGCGTAGGCCTGATAGCCGGCGATCTCGGCATCCTTCGAGTCGATCCGCTCGGCGGCCTTCAGGATCCCGATCGCCCGCCGCGGCTTGTCCATCTCGATGACGGCGATCGCGCGGCCGAGTTCGACGGCGGCGATCGACGCGTCCCTCTTGCGGGCGCGATTGTAGGCGCCGAGCGCCTGCTTCCAGCGATCGCCGGTGGCCATCAGCTCCCCGTCGAGGTACTGCCCGGGGGCGCTGCGGCGCCAGGCCTTCGGCCACGTGCCGAGCAGGGCGCGAGCCTGATCCACCTCGTCATTGTCGAGGTGCTCGAGGACCCGCGCGAACGCCAGCGCCAGCGACCTCGGCTCGCGACGGGTCGCGACCACCAGGGACGCGCCGTAGTCGGGTGCCGGCTCCCAGTCGGGGCGCGCGGTCACCTCGGTCTCCACGGTCCGCCCGCGCCGGATGTAGGTGACGGCGACAGGCTTCTCCGCGGGCATCGCCCGCAGCGCGGTCGCGTAGGCGCCCGGCGTGTCGACCGGCCTCCCGCCGATGTGGGTGACCACATCGCCGCGCCGCAGGCCCGCCTGGGCGACCGCGCCGCGCGGTCCGACGACCGCGATGAACTGGCCGCGCACGCGGGCGCCGAGCCTGTTCTGGCTGCGGAACGCCTTCCACAGGGGCACGGCGTATGCGTCGAAGCGTCCGTGCGGGGGATTGAGGGACAGGCGGAAGCTGCCCTCGAGCATCGTCCCGACCTCGCCGCTGTCGGCGACCGCCTGGATGCGGAGACGGTACGCGGCGGCGGGCAGCTGGTAGCCCAGGTTGTCGACCGCCTCGATGCGCATGTAGGCGCGGCCGGCCGGCCGCGCAGTGGCGTCGGTGAAGGTCTGGACGACGGTCTGGTCCTTGGCGTTGACCACCTGGACCGTGAGCTTCGCCGGCTCCGAGAGTCGCACCCCCACCAGGAAGCGGGCGTGCCCCTGCTGGGCGGAGATCTTCTTGGGCAGGCGCAGTGAGTCGAGGGTCGGCGCGGACACGGCCGAGGCCGCGGTGTAGCCGCCCACGGCGACGGCGAGGGCGAGCGCCGTACGAAAAATCATGCGTGGCATCCGGTCACCTTACAACGGAGTCGAAAAAACCGGCACATGCCGGGGTACGGGGGTAAAGTCCTCCCGATGGCGCCCTTGGCCCCCGTTGAGGTGATCGAGCGACGGCGGCGCGGCGAGCCGATCGACACGGAGAGCGTCACGGCCTTCATGCGCGCGTGGCTCGACGGGGTCGCCGGCGACGCCCAGATGGCCGCCTGGTGCATGGCCGCGGCTCTCGAGCCCGCTCGACTGGAGGAGGTGGACGCGCTCGCCCGGGTGATCGTCGCATCCGGTGAGCGCCTGGACCTCTCGTCGTTCGGGCCCACCGGTGATTGCCAGTCGACGGGGGCCGTCGGCGACATCGCCCCACTCGTCGCGCTGCCGCTCGCCGCGGCCGTGGGCGTGCGCGTGGCGGACATCGGCGGCCATTCGGTCGGCTGCCTCGGCGGCATGCTCGACAAGGTCGCCGCGATTCCCGGCATGCGCACCGACCTGTCGCTCGCGGAGTTCGTGGCGTGCCTGCGCACCGCCGGATGCGTCGTCGCGGCGCCGGGGCCCGCCCGGGTGTCGGCGGCCCCGCGGTTCGATGCGCTGCGCGACGCCACCGGGACGGGGTCGGGCGTTGCCCCGACCCTCGCCACCCTGATGGCCCGCGCGATCGCGGTGGGGGCCGGGTGCATCTGCCTGTCGGTTCCGGTGGGCCGCGGCGCCGCGATCGCCGACGCGGACGAGGCCGGCGCCGCCGTCGAACTGGCCGGGCTTATCGCCGCCCCGTGGGGACGCGCCGTGCGCGCCGAGGTGTCGGACGCCGATGCGCCGGGGGGGCGGGCCGTCGGCACCGGCCTCGAGGTGCGGGAGGCCGCGGCCGTGCTGCGCGGCGAGGGCGACCGCACCACCGCCGAGCGGGCCGTGGCGCTCGCGGGCGCGATGGCGGAGGGCGCGGGGGTCGCGGCGGACGGTGACGGGCCCGAGCGGGCGCGGCGCGCCCTCGCGCAGGGGGAGGCGCTGGCGGCCGCCGAGCGCTGGGTGGCGGCGCAGGGAGGCGATCCCGGCGTCTGGACGACGCCGGAGCTGCTGGCCGAGGCGCGCGTGCAGCGACCGGTGTGCGTTCCGGGCGACGGCCGGGTGCGCGACATCGACCCGCGTGCCGTGGGCGAGGCGGCCCGGTGGGCGGGTGCCGGTCGCCTGCACGCGGCTCAGGTGATCGATCCCGCCGCCGGCGTGGAACTCCTCGTGAGGGCAGGCGACCCGGTCGGGGCCGGCGATCCGGTTGCGATCATCCACTCGTCGGACGCCTGGCTGGCGGAGCGCGCCGAGGAGCTCCTGCTGGGCGGGCTGGTCCTCGATGGCGGGACGACGGGGCCCGATGCCTGAGCTGCCCGAGGTCGAGACGGTGCGCCGGCAGCTCGCCGAGCGCGTCACCGGCCGCGCGATCACCGGCCTGGAGGTGCGCGACGAGAAGTTCTCGTCGCCCGCGACCCCGCAGGAGCTGGCCGCCGAGGTCGTCGGCCGGCGCATCGTGGCGGTGGGCCGACGGGGCAAGTACCTGCTGATGCGCCTCGACAGCGGCGATGACTTCGTGGTCCACCTGCGCATGACGGGCCGCCTGCACTGGAGCGCCGGCGGGCCCGCTGGGGACGAGCGCTTCGTCCGCGCCGTGATCGGCCTCGACGACGGGGGGACGCTCACCTTCTCGGACATGCGCCGCTTCGGGCGGGGGTGGATCGTGCCCGCGGAGCCCGACCCGGAGGCGTACTGGGCGGGGCGGGTGGGGGTCGAGCCGCTGGACCCCGGTTTCACCCCCGTGGTCCTCGCCGGCCTCCTGCGCGGCCGCCGCGGGCCGGTGAAAGCGGTCCTCCTGAACCAGGCGCTGGTCGCCGGACTGGGCAACATCTACGCCGATGAGGCCCTGTTCGCCGCGGGCGTCCACCCCGAGCGCTCCGCGGGCGACCTCGACCGGCACGAGGTCGCGCGGCTCCACGAGGCCATCGTCGACCGGCTGAAGGTGGCCGTGGAGGCCGGCGGCTCATCCATCGACAGCTACCGCGACTCGCTGGGGAACTACGGGTCGATGCAGGACCGCCTGCGCGTGCACCTGCACCGCGGCGACCCGTGCCCGCGCTGCGGCGACACGGTGGTCAAGACCCGTGTCGCCCAGCGCGGCACGTACTGGTGCCCGACCTGTCAGGTGAACCGATGAGACACGGATGCTGAGCGAGATCGACGGCTTCCGCGTCGGGCACTGGACCGACGCCGAGGCCGGCACCGGCTGCACGGTCATCATCCCGCCGCCGGGGACGGTGGCCGGCGCGGAGTCGCGCGGCGGCGGGCCGGCCTCGCGGGAACTGGAGTTGCTCTCCCCGGTGACCTCCGTCGAGACGATCACCGCCCTGTGCTTCTCGGGTGGCAGCGCCTTCGGTCTCGACGCGGCCGGCGGCGTGACGCGCTGGTGCGAGGAGAATGGGCTCGGGCACGACACGGGCGCCGCGCGGGTGCCGATCGTCCCCGCCGCGTGCATCTACGACCTCGGCATCACCGGCAACGCCCGCCGTCCGGGTGCCGACGAGGGCTATGCCGCGTGTGAGGCCGCGTCCACCGGCGCGCACGCACGTGGCAGCGTCGGCGCGGGCACCGGCGCCACCGTCGGGAAGCTCCGCGGTCAGGGGGGCTGGTGCAAGGGGGGGCTCGGCGCAGCGTCGATCGTCGCGTACGGGGGCGTGAGGTTCGCGGCCCTCGCCGTCGTCAACTCGTGGGGCGACGTGCTCGGCGAGGACGGCTCGGTCCTGGCCGGCGCCGCCGGACCCGACGGCTTCGCGGGGGCGGCGCACCGGGTGATCACGCACGCGCCGGAGCATCCGCGCCTGGCGGCCCCCGCCAACACGACGCTGGTGTGCATCGGGACCGATGCCCGCCTCACGAAGGCCCAGGCCGTGCAGGTGGCGCGCATGGCGCAGGCCGGTATGGCGCGGGCGGTCTCGCCGGTGCACACGCCCTTCGACGGCGATGTCACGGTCTGCATGGCGACGGGCAAGCTGCCGGTGTCGCTGTTCGTGGCGGGTGTCGCCGCCGCGGAGGTCACGGCGGCGGCGATCCGCGACGCGGTCACCCGGGCGACCTCGGTGCGCGGCGTGCCCACCGCCGCCGAGCGCCGCGCGTCCTGGCGGTGAGGGCCCCGGTCTCCCGGGGAACCTAGGGCCGGCGGGTGCCCCGCTCGCGCTCGCGGTCCTTCTCGCGGGCGATGGCCTCCTCGAAGCGCCGGATGACATCGTCGGGGACGGGCCCGCTGGGGATGTCGGCGTCCCGTCGCGATCGCGGGGCCTGGCCGGTGGAGCCGCCGTCGGCGGGGGGCTGGGCGGCGGAGGCGGGGGAGGGCTCCGCCAGGAACGCGGGCACCGCGTCCTCGCCCTCGGGGGCGACGATGTCCTCGGGGACCGCGAACGCCGCGTGCGCCGGCGGCGCCTCGTCGCCACGCGCCGCAGGCGTCCGTGCCTCCGCCGTTCCGGCCGGGCCGGGCTCCTCGGCCTCGGCGGCGGCCGGCTCATCCGCGGGTGCCGGATCGGTGGCGAGGGCGGGGATGGTCCCCGTCTGGGCGCCGTCGGTCGCGTCGCCCTCGTCCCCCCCCTCCGGGGAGGGCGCGCCGTCGACGCCCGCGGCCTCGTCCGGAGGTCCGGTCGCCTCCACCGCCCGGGGCTCGGCCGGGCTCTCGCGCTGGGTGATCTTGAGGGGGCCGACGGGGGGCACGGGCGCATCCTCGCGCCGGCCGCCGAAGGGGCGCTCCTCGTGGAGGACCTCGTCGCCCCGCATGACCATGATCACCCACGAGGCCGCCTCCTCGGCCCGGATCATCTCCAGGCGACGGCGCTCGAGCGCGGCGGCCTCGCGCGCGTCGCGTTCGTTGCGGTGCTCGGAGATCACGCTCAGCTGTGAGATCGCCGAGCCGGATTCCCCCTGCACGACCACCTCGTAACGGCGCCGGAACCTCATCTGCTCTCCTCGCGCGCTGCCGCGGTCGCGCGGCCGGCGGTCGCCGGTCCGTGAGACCATTCACCACATCCGGGCATATTGATCATGTTCGTCTGTCGCCGGGGCTTTCCCTGCCGCGGGGTGGTCAGGCTCCGGCCCCCGAGGTCATCGCCTCCGCCCGGGCGCGGGCGGTGTCGACACCGGCCTCGGAGGCGAGCGCGTCGATTCGCGTCGCGGTGGCCACGGCGTCGGCCGTGTCGGCCGGGGCGGCGCTGCCGGCGACGAACCACGCCTCGCGGCAGTAGTACGAGAGCCGCTCCTCGGCGTCGGGGCGTGCCAGGCTGGACCGGGCCTCGCGCTCGAGGTAGGCGAGGATCTCGTGGCACTCCTTGGTGGACCAGCCGCCCACCCTGCCGCGCTCGCGTCTGCGCCCGAGCACCCACCAGATCAGGCCCAGGAGAGGGATCTTGATGAGGAGGAACGCGGCGATCACCCCGGCCGCGACCGCGTTGGCGCCCAGGATCCCCCCGAGCATGAGCGCCATCACGCCGGCGAGTCCCAGCGCCATCAGCGCGACGCCGACGACGGCCATGATCAGCGTGCCGCGCAGTTCGCCGTCGCGGTCGGTGAACATGAGCGCCATCGGCGAGCGACGGCGGGGGTGCTCCGGGGGGGCGTCCATCCCGCAGAGAGTAGCAACCGCCCCCCGGCGTCCCGTCGTCGTTGCGCGCGCAAGCGTCCTTTGCGACACTCGTGGGGAAGGTCGTCCATCGTCCCGTCCCAGGAGCGCCAATGGTCACGCTCACCCCGAACGCGAAAGATCGCCTGCGCGCCCTGATCGCGGAGGAAGGCACTCCCGAGGCGGGGCTGCGCGTGCAGGTCGTGCCGGGGGGATGCTCGGGCTTCGAGTACGACCTGTCGCTCGGCTCCCCCTCCGAGGGTGACGAGGTCCTCGAGGAGGACGGCGTGCGGGTGATCGTCGATCGTTTCTCGGTCCCTTACCTGCTCGGGGTCCAGCTGGACTACGAGGAGGGCTTCCAGGGCGCCGGGTTCCTCATCAACAACCCCAACGCCGCCGCCTCCTGCGGCTGCGGGAAGAGCTTCACCGCCTGATCACCCGCGGGCCGCGCCCCGCCGTCACATCGTCGCCGCCGGCCCTACGTCGGCCGAGCCGTCCACTAGCGTTCGGGCACCACGTGGCGATGGAGGTGTGATGAGCGCTGCCGATTGGTACCCCGACCCCACGCGCCCGGGGCGCCTGCGGTACTGGGACGGGTCGATGTGGACCCAGCACGTCAGCGAGAACGGCGAGGTGGCCGCGGAGCCGATCGAGGGCATCGCGCCGGCGCCTCCGCGCCCCGATTCGGCGGTGTCGTCGGCCGCGCCGCCCGGCGCGGCTGCCGCCACGACCGCCGGCGAGCCGGCGGCACCCGCGCCGTCGACCGGTGGACCCGCCGCGGGGTTCGGCGCGCTGCTGGCCCCTGGCGGGCCCGGGGGGCCGACGATGCTCGGACGCATCGGTTTCATCCTGGCGGCGATCGGCGGGGTGCTCTCGGCGCTGTCATCGGGCAAGGTGGCCGTGGAGCAGACCGACCCGTTCCCCGCGACGATCACCGTCGGCGGTGGCGCCTGGATCGGCATCGTCGTCGCGGTCGCCGCCGTGGCCGGCGCGCTGTCGCCGTGGCTGTGGGGCCGGGTCTCGGCGGCGGTGATCACGTGGTTGGGCGGCGCGTTCATCTCGTTCGCGGTCATCGGCTTCCGCACCGACGAGATCTTCAGCTCGAGCGGCGATCTGAGCCTCGGTACCGCCGGCGTTCTGATGGTCATGGGGGCCCTCCTGATGTTCGCGGGCACGGCCATCGCGCTCTGGGGCATCCGGGTGCCGGTGACCGAGCCGGATCCGTCAGCCGTGGCGAACCCGCGCGAGGGCAAGGGGATCGCGTCGCTGGTGTCGGGGATCGTGGGCATCCTGATCATGGTGGCCTCGCCGGCCGCGGTGGCGCTGGGCCTGGTGGCTCTGGATGACGACCGGGCCAGCGACGGCAAGGTGGGCTCGCGCCGCATGGCCAAGGCGGGCATCGTGCTCGGCGTCGCCGGCATGGCCGTGTGGGGCATCGGCCTGACGCTCGCCATGTTCCTGGCGAAGCCGTAGCGGTGAGACATCCGGTGCGGCGCGAAGCGCCGCGCCGGGGCATCGGCTGCGGTGCATCACTTGGCCTACTCAAGGCGTAGGTCATTGGAATGGCGATGCCTCGCTTCGTGAACCGCACCGTGAGTTGGAGCGCCTGGAGCGCTGGTGGGAAGAACCGGGCGCCATCGGGGGTGCTGACGGTGACCGCGGCCGATATCCTCCCGGCCCCCGCATGGGCGGTCTTCGGGTCTTCCGGTCAGCGGCGGCCGTGACCGAAGTTCTGGCCCCCGGGCACGGCCGCGCGCATGCGCGCCATGTGCTGGGCGTCGATCGCCTGCCCGGGGGTGATGTCGGCGGGCGGCGCGATGCGCTCCATGCCGCGCACCAGCACGTTGATGGTGCGGTCGTGGCGCTCAAGGCGCCCCCGCACCAGCACCAGCGGGTCGGCGCGCACCACCGCCCGGTGGCGCTCGTACACCTCGGGCCGGATGATGCAGTTGACCATGCCGGTCTCGTCCTCCAGTAGCAGGAAGACGATGCCCCCGGCGGTCTGGGGGCGCTGGCGGGCCACCACCAGGCCCGCCACGCACACCGCGGCGCCGTGGCGGGTCTGCGCGATCTCGGCGGCGGTGAGAGTGCCGGCGGGCAGGATCGGCCGGGTCAGCGAGACCAGGTGCCAGCCGGTGGACAGGCCCATGGTCTCGTAGTCGGTGAGCACGCGCTCGGTGCGGCCCATCGCCGGCAGCGGCGGCGCCTCCGATGCCGGGATGGGCAGGGCCATCTGCACTCCGCCGGCGCCCGCGCGCGGTCTCGCGAGCGTGTCGACCTGCCAGGTGAGCGTGCGCCGGTCGGCGCCGAAGACATCGCATGCCCCCGCGCGCACCAGCTGCACGAGCTGCTCGCGGCGCAGGTCGGCCCGCGCGGCCAGGTCGGCCACGTCGGCGAAATGCCCGTCGCGTTCGCGTTCGGCCACGAGGCGCCGCGCCCCGTCGGCGCCCACCGCGCGCACATAGCCCAGGCCGATGCGCGGGCAGCCGTCCTCCATGGTGCAGGCGGCATCCGAGCGGTTGACGCACACCGGCAGCACCCGCACGCCGCGCCGCTGGGCGTCGCGCACCAGGCTGGCGGGCGGGTAGAAACCCATTGGCTGGGCGTTGAGCAGGGCGGTGAGGTACTCGGCGGGGTGGTGGCGGCGCAGCCATGAGCTCTGGTAGGCCAGAACCGCGAAGGCCGCCGAGTGGGCCTTGGGGAAACCGAAGTTCGAGAAGCCGACCAGCTTGGTGAACACCGTGCGGATGGTCGGGTCGTCGACCCCCTTCGCCCGCGCCCCGTCGCGGAACTCGCGCCACAGGCCCACCATCGCCTCGCGGCTGCGGGTGCGGCTCATGGCGCGCCGCAGGGCCTCGGCCTGCCCGGGGGTGAAGCCCGCCAGCGCCATGGCCACCTCGAGCACCTGTTCCTGGAACACCACCACCCCGAGCGTCTCGCGCAGCACGTCGGCCAGCAGCGGGTGGTCGTAGGGCGGCTCGAACGCGGGGTCGGCCCGGCGGGCGCGGCGATGCTTGACATAAGGGTGCACAGCCCCGCCGCTGACCGGGCCGGGGCGGATGAGCGCCACCTGGATGGTGAGATCGTCGAGGTTCTCGGGCCGGGTCTGCAGCAGGCTCTGCATCTGCGCCCGGCTCTCGATCTGGAAGACGCCCACCGTGTCGGCGGCGCGGATCTCGGTGTAGACCTCCGGGTCGTCCAGGCGCACCCGTGACAGGTCGACGCTCTCGCCGCGTGAGCGCGCGACCAGGTCGACGCACTCTTCCACGGCCGAGAGCATCCCCAGGCCCAGCAGGTCGATCTTCACGAAGCCGGCGTCGGCGCAGGAGTTCTTGTCCCACTGGCAGATCTGGCGCTCGGGGAACGCGGCGGGCACCACCGGCACCAGCTCCACCAGCGGTCGCGCGCTCACGACCATCCCACCGGAGTGCTGGGAGAGGTGGCGCGGCAGCCCCGCCGCCTGGCGGGCGAGGAACACCAGGGCCCGCCAGCGCCGAGACCCCAGCAGCCGCCGCCCGTCGGGCAGGCGCTCCAGTTCCTCGCGCAGCGCGTCGGCCGACGACCAGCCGTCCGACAGCCGCGCCAAGCGCTCCAGGTCGGTCGGGGGCAGGGCCAGCGCGGCGCCCAGCTCGCGGATGGCCATGCGGGCCCTGAAGGTGGGGAAGGCCGCCACCAGGGCGGCGTGCTCGTGCCCGTAGCGCTCGATCACCGCGGCGATCAGGCCCTCGCGCACATCGCGCGGGAAGTCGAGGTCGATGTCGGGCGCCGAGACCATGTCGCGCGAGAGGAAGCGCCCCAGGAAGAGGCCGTTCTCCACCGGGTCGACATGCGACAGGCCGATCAGGTAGCAGACGATCGAGCCCACCGACGACCCGCGCCCGCGTCCCGGCGGCAGCCAGCGCCGGGCCGATCCGGCCGGGCGCACGCGCAATGCCACCTCGCGCGCCAGTTCCAGGATGTCGCGGTGCAGCAGGAAGAAGCCGGCGAGCCCGTGGTGGGCGATGAGCCCGAGTTCCTCCTCCAGGCGCGCCCGGGCGCTGACGCGCCGTCGGGCGTTGGGGTAGCGCGCCCCGAGCTGATGCATGCAGATGCGCCCCAGCACCGCGTCGGCCCCGCCGGGCTCGCCCGACCAGAAGTCGGGGATGCGGTAGCCCAGGTCGCGGGTGAGGTCGAACTGCAGACGCTCGGCCAGGCGGGCGGTGTTGGCGACGGCCCCGGGCTGGTCGGCGAACAGGTCGGCCATGCGCTCGGGCGGGCGCAGCACCGACTGGCGGTTGCCGCGCCGGCGCTCCTCGGAGGCGTCGAGGGTGAGGCGGTGGCGCACGGCCACGAGGGC
>JBKHVQ010000087.1:0-3425 GCA_046569985.1 Thermoleophilia bacterium
CCCACGCGGTTGGGCGCGCGATGAACGGCCGGCGGGCCCTGCCGTACGCGCTGGTGCTGATGTCATCCGACGACCGAGCCGCCGTCCGGGCCGACCCCCCGCCGGGTGACCCGCCGGTGTACGACTATCCGGAGGCCGCGGCGCGCGCGCTCGGACACGCCGTGCGCTACGGATGCTGGCGCTCCCGCCCACCCGGCACCGTGCCGCACCACGCCGATGCCGATCCGGCCCGGGCCGCCGCCATCCTCTCCCGCGCGGGCCTCGGCGGCCGGGAGTGGCTCGCGGCCGCCGACCTGTCCGAGTTGCTGGGGGCCTACGGCCTTCCGCTCATCGAATCGCACGAGGTCGCCGACGTGGACGGGGCGGCACGAGCCGCCGCCCGCGTCGGGGGACCGGTGGCGCTGAAGGCGGTCGCACCCGGCCTCGTCCACAAGAGCGAGTTCGGCGCGGTGCAACTGGGGCTCAGCGGCGCGGGCGCGGTTCGCGCGGCGGCCTCACGCATGGCCGAGCGCCTCCGGGAGGTCGGGCTGGAGCCCTCGGGCTACCTGGTGCAGCCGATGGCACCCAGCGGCGTGGAGATGCTCGTCGGTGCCACCACCGACCCTCAGTTCGGCCCGGTGGTGGTGTGCGGGGCCGGCGGCACCGAGGCGGAGGTCCGCCGCGATGTCGCCGTGCGGCTCACGCCGCTCTCCGATACAGAGGCGGCGTCAATGGTCCGGGAGCTGCGCATGCTGCCCCTGCTGGAGGGATACCGGGGGTCGCCGGCCTGCGACATCGCCGGCGTCGAAGAGCTCGTGCTGCGGCTGGCGGCGATGGTCCACGCCCACCCGCAGATTCTCGAGATCGACTGCAACCCCGTGTCGGTGTCGCCGGACGGCGTGCTGATCCTGGACGCTCGGGTCCGTATCGGGCCCGCCGCCGCGCCGACCCCGTGGCCGTCACTGCGAGCCATCCCGCCCGTGGGGTAGGTTCGCCCGCACATGGGCGCCCCCCTCTACCTGAGCCATCCGGCCTGCTCGGGTCACATCACGGGCCCCGGACATCCCGAGGGGCCCTGGCGCCTGACCGCCATCGCGGAGGAGCTCACCCGGCGCGGATGGTGCGGCTACGAGCGGCGCGACGCCCCCGCCGCGTCGACGGCGGCGCTCTCCGCGGTCCACACGGCGGCGCACATCGCCCGCGTGCACGCCGGCGGAGCGATGGACGCGGGCGAGACGGTCGTCGGACCGGGTTCCCTCGATGCGGCAGTCCGGGCGGCCGGCGCGGCCTGCGAACTGACGCGCGGCCTCATCGCGCGCGAGACGCCGACCGGGTTCTGTGCGGTCCGACCGCCCGGTCATCACGCGGCCGCCGGCTCATCATCGGGCTTCTGCCTGTTCAACAACGTGGCGGTGGCAGCTCAGCACGCGATCGACGAACTCGGTGCGCGGCGGGTGATGATCGTCGACTGGGACGTCCATCACGGCAACGGCACCGAGGACATCTTCCGTGACCGCCCCGATGTGCTGTACGCGAGCATCCACCAGGCCGGCATCTTCCCCGGCACCGGGCCCCTGACGCACACCGGCGTCGGCGACGGGGAGGGTTACACCATCAACCTGCCGGTTCCCGCGGGCAGCGGCGGCGACGTGTGGCTCTCGCTGATCGAGTGGATCGTCGTTCCCGTCGGAGAGGAGTACGCCCCCGACCTGATCCTGATCTCGGCCGGGTTCGACGCCCACCGCGACGATCCGCTGGCCCAATGCACTCTCGGGGCGGGCGACTTCGCGGAGATGGCGCGCCACGTGCGTGACCTCGGTGCGCGCACCGGAGCACCGGTGGGGGCGGTGCTGGAGGGCGGCTACCACCCGCCGGCGCTCGCCGAGTCGGTCGCCGAGACGCTGGCGGCGCTCGCCGGTGACACGCCCCCGGCATCGGCGGCGCCGGACTTCCTCACCGAGCGCGCCGCCTCGCACATCGGCCACCGCTGGCGCCTCTGACGCTCGCGGCGTGTCCGGCCGGGTCCGTGCCCGCACCCGGTCGGGGTTTTGCGGCCCGGACGCCCGGGTAGTTCAGGGGTCGGACCCCGCGACGGATCCTCTCCCTGAGAAAGGATGGACATGAGCACCCCACACGCCTCAGTGCGCCCCGCGGGTGCGCCCATGGTTCCGATGGCGCATCCCGATGAGCGCGACTCGAACGGCTCATCGACGACGCGGGACGCCGCCGTGGAGGCCCGGAAGGCCGGGCAGAACCTCGCCGGCGAGACCCGCGAGCGCGCCGTCGCCGAACTCGACCGGCGCTCGACCCACGCAGGCGCGATGGTCACCGAGGCCGCCGGCGACATGCGCGACATCGCCCGGCAGCTCCGGGAGAAGGACCGTGACACCCCGGCGCGGCTCGCCGACGAGATGGCCGACCGCATCGAGCGGTTCGGCGCCTACCTGAAGAGCACCGACACCGACCACATCATCGCCGACGCCCGCGACTTCGGCCGCCGCCGGCCACTCGCGGTCGCGGCAACCGCCGCGGCCATCGGCGTGGTCGCCGGCCGGATGATCCGCGCGGCCGGAGACATGGAGGTGCGATCATGACCACCACCGACAGGCGACACCGGCCGATCGGAGACCTGCTGGGCGACTTCACCGAGCAGGCCACCACGCTCATCGGCCACGAGGTCGAACTTGCCCGGGCGGAGGTGAGCGAGCAGGTCTCGCGCGCCGGCCGCGCCTCGGGCATGTTCGGCGTCGCCGCGATGCTCGGGCTGTGCGGGCTCGGCGCGCTCACCGCGGCCGCCGTCCTGGGGCTCGCCGAGGCTCTCGACGCCTGGCTCGCCGCTCTCATCATCGGCGCGGGCCTCGTGCTCGTGGCCGCCGTCTTCGCCCTCGTCGGGCGCGCCCGCCTGAAGGCCATCGCACCGCCGATGCCCGAGAAGGCCCTGAGCAGCATGCGCCGCGACGTGGAGGCCGTGCAGCGCGGCGTGCAGGACGGCCTCGACGGCAACGGCAACGGAGGAGGACAGAGTCATGGGGCGTGACATCGAAGAGATCCGCCGCGACATCGCCACCAGCCGCGCGCAGCTGCGGGAGACCGCCGAGGCGATCGGATGGAAAGCCGATGTCCCCGCCCGTGCACGTGACGTCGTGCGCGAGACCGCCGCCGTCATTCGCGAACGCGTGGCCAGCGGCTCGACGGCTTCGCCGCTGCGCGACGGCTCGTCGCCGTCGGTGGCCCAGCGCGTCGGCGCCGCGGTCTCCGCCGTGACCGACCGGGCGGGCGCAGTGAAGGACGCGGTCGCCGACGGAGCCGGTACCGCGAAGGATGCGGTCACCGACGGAGCCCGGTCGCTGAAGGGGGCCGCCGAGAGCGGCGCGCAGACCGTCGGCGAGGCGGCGTCATCCGCACGGCAGGCGGTTGCCGGGGGTGTCGACGGCGCTCGAGAGAAC
>JBKHVQ010000088.1:0-2737 GCA_046569985.1 Thermoleophilia bacterium
GCCCCGCAGGCCGCGCTGCCCGCCCCGCCGGTGCGCCTGGCCCTGCCCCCGGGTCCGAGCGCGGCGCCGTCGCCCCTGCTCACACCGACCGCGTCCCTGAGCCTGCCGGCGCCCCCGGCGGGGTTCGTCCCCCACAGCTCGGGCCTCTACGTGCCGCAGTGAACCGGCGCCCCGGCGGGCCAGACTCGTGAGCATGGAACCCGAGGGGGCCGGCACCCGAGATGAGATCCGCCTGCCGTTCGAACCGGGCGACCGGTTCATCCAGGTGCACGAGAACGGCGCGATCCTCGTGGTGGCGGAGGACTACCAGTGGAACCTGGCCTCCACCGGCCAGGCGGTGGCCGTCGCGCTCGAGTCGATCGAGAACGGCACCCGCATCCTCGTCGGCCACGAGGTGCTCGACGACCGCACCACGGCCGTGCTGGAGCCCGTGCGCCGGACCGGCGCCACCATCGTCGACTTCGGGACGGTGATCCCGCCCATGACGTGGCCCGACGGCACCACCGCGCTCATGACGGCGGTCACGCTCGGTCGCACCGACCTCATCGAGGACCTGCTGGCCCGGGGCATCCCGGCCGCGACCACCGATGACAGCGGGGCGACCGCGCTGCACCACGCGGCCCACGCCGGAAACGAGCGCGGCTGCGAGCTGCTCGTGGCGGCCGGGCTCGATCCGTCCACCGCGGACGGCGAAGGCCGCAGCGCCGCCCACCTGGCCCGCATCGGCGGGCACCACGAGCTGGCTGCGTCGCTCGCCCCGGCCCGCGTCGATGCCGGGGTGACGGCCGCACCCACCGCGCCGGTCGGGGACGACGTCCACTTCGGGTGGCGCGGGCCGGCGAAGCTGGCTGCGCTGTGGGTGGGGCTCCTCGGGATCCCGATCGCGTTCGTGGCCGTCGCGCTCGATCGCGCCGACGTGTGGTCGATCGGCCTGGTCGGCGTCGCCGTCGGCGTGCTGTGGTCCCAGGGCCACCTGCTGCGTGCCGCCGGCCCGGTCCGGTTGCGCGACGGCACCTTCGACCTGCTCACGATCACCGGCATCGCCCGCCTCCCGCTCGATGAGGTGCGGGGTGCGGTCCTGGCTCCGGCCCGCGGGGTCAACGGCGCACCGACGCTTCTGGCCCTGGGCCAGGACCGCCTCGGCCGGCCGTCCACGGCACGGCGGCTCCACGCCCTCGCGCCCGGGCTGATCCCGCTGGACGAAGCCGAGCGCATGGCCACCCTCGCGCCTCGCCACCTCGTGGTGGTGCTCGGACGGGGGCGCAGCGCCGACCGGGTGCTCGAGGCCCTGGTGCCGCCGCTGCGGGCGCGCCACGTGCCCGGCAACACCTGGTGGGACGAGCTGGCGCGGCAGCTTCCCTGACCCGAGCCCACGGTTCGCGGAAGGGGACGAGGTGGGCGATACTGACCCGACGCGCTCCCCCCGAACCGCGGTCCGCCTCCTGCTCATCGCGCTCCTCGGCGCCGCCTCCCTGGCGGCGTCCGGTGACGACGGATCCAGCAGCTCCGAGACGCTGACCGGCGACGCCGACGGCCCGGTGGTGAGCATCGACGTCGACGATCCGGGCTGGAACGTGGCCACCAGCGGGTTCCAGCTCGAGCCGGGGGAGATCGCGGTGCGGGTGACGAACAGCCGGACCGAGGCGGACGACGTGGCCGTGTTCCCGGCTCCGGAGGGCTACGAGGCGGGTGCCGCCGTCCCCGCTCGGACGTCTGTTCCGACGGCGTAGTGCTTGCACTCGTCACGCACGGCGCAGCGCGAGCACACCGAGCTGATCCGCTACAACATGCGGCGCCGCAAACCACGGCGACTACATGGCCGGCCGACGCCCCATTCGAGATCCTCGACACCCACCGCTCCAAGCGAGCAACATGACCCTCAACCACAGGGCCCATCTGTCACCTCGAACCCCCGGCCTGGAAGGACTAGCGATGGACCGCCGCACACGACCGGTGAGCCCGTGGGCGGCCGTCCTCGTGCTCAGTGTCCCCGGCGTCGCGTTGACCTACCTCGTGACCGGCGCCCAGGTCGACTCGGACCGCAACTGCACCGGGACCGCCCCACCGGCGTCGTGCGGTGTCACGCCCCGGAGCGCAGCGACAGTTGTCGCAGTTGGGACGATCGTCGCTGCCGTGCTCGCCCTCGCCGCGCAGCGCGGTACACGCTCGCGCGTTCTCGCCTGGGCAGTGTTCCTCATATGGGTTCTCGGCGTCGCCGTCTACGTTGCGCTTCCGCCCTCTGGCTGAAGTCCACGCGCACATCCGGACCGGCACTCGCACGGTGCGTCCGACGCCGCACGGTTTCTCGACACAGGTCCCCAGTTTTGACCTGTCCCGAACAACTCGACTCAGGACAGCTTCACCGATCACGGCGGAGTTCTCAACCGAGCCGGCTCCAGACCACGCTCAGACGGCGCCGGGTGTCGCATCTCGCATGATCGAGCGGCCGCCGGCGCCACAGAACGTGCGCCGCTTGGAATCCCGGGGGTGTCCTCGAACGCCGGGTCGTCGGCGAGCCAGCCGGGCGCGGTCGGGGACGACTTGTCCGGACAGGTCCGCTGCCCCGCCACCACCGGCACCTCGGGGAGAGGGCAGCGATGGTCGCGGATGAGCGATAAGAGTCAGTCGGGGGCTTCGCCATCGCCAGCTATGTCCTACCCGTTGGCGCCGGGTGGCGAGCAGCATGCGGGACGGGGTGCGTCGGCTTCATGAGCGGCACCCACCCCGCTCGATCTCA
>JBKHVQ010000089.1:0-5948 GCA_046569985.1 Thermoleophilia bacterium
GAGGCGCCGCTCCGCGAGCCGCACCAGCTCGCGGGTGGCGGGCGACAGCGGCGCCCCGCGGCGGCCGACGACGGCGAAGACATCCTCCAGCGGCTCGGCGAACGGCACCGTCGTGAGGCGCCGGGGGAAGCCGCGCCGCAGGGTGACCGCGGCGCCCACGATCGTGTCCCCCAGCCCGCGGGCGGCCAGGTCCAGGGCGGTCCACAGCTCCTCCACCTCGATGACCGGGGACAGGCGCACCCCCGCCTCCTGGGCGCGACGGGCGACCTGCAGGCGCAGCGGGTCGCGGTTCGCGTACCCGGCGTCGCAGAGGATCAACGGCGCGTCGGCGAGGTCGGCCATCGTCACCGGGCGCGCCACCCGCGCGGGGTCGGCGCTGGCGTAGAGCACCTCCTCGCGGAACACCGGGCGCACGTCCAGGCCCGTGTCGTCGACGGGCAGCACCACCAGGCCCGCCTCCAGCGCCCCCGATCGCACGCCGTCGGCCACATCGGCCGAGTTGCGCCCCACCAGGCGGATGCGCACATCGGGGTGACGCGCGCGCATCTCGGCGACCAGGTCGGTCAGCAGGTAGTCGCCGGCGAAGCCGAAGGTGCCGAACGACACCGTCCCGCCGCGCAACTCGCGCACCCCCGTGACGCTGTCGCGCAGGGCGTCCACCTCGGCGAGCACGCGCTCGGCGTGGGGACGCAGGGCGCGGGCGGCCTCGGTGGGCGCGATGCCGCGCGCGGTGCGCGTGAACAGGCGCACGCCGAGCTCGCCCTCCAGGGCGCGGATCTGCTCGCTCAGCGACGGCTGGGCGACACGCAGGTCGCCGGCGGCGGCCGAGAACGAGCCGTGATCGAGGGCGGCGAGCACATAGCGCAGCTGCTGAAGAGTCATAGGGAGATCCGATGGATAGGCAAGTCAATCAAGGCTACCTCCCATGACCCCGCGGGCCTAACCTCGCTTGAGGGCCGCCCGCCGGGCGGTGGGTCGTGATCGTGGGGGTGGGGGATGCGGGTGGGGCGCGCACGCGGCGCGGCTCTCGTGGTGTGCGCGGCGCTGGGATACGCGTCGGTGCCGATCGTGGCCAAGCACGTGTTCACGCCCGGCTTCGGCGTGCTGGACCTCCTGTCGCTGCGCTTCGCCCTGGCCGCCGCCCTCCTCATCGCCTTCCTGGTGTGGCGCCGCTCCGCGCGCCCGGGCGCGCGCACCCTCATCGCGGGCCTCGCCCTCGGGGCGCTGGTCTACGCGCCGACCTCGGGTCTCTACTTCGCGTCGCTCACGCGGCTCGATGCCGGCCTCGCGGCCCTGCTCGCCTCCGCCTATCCGGCGCTGGT
Organism: Thermoleophilia bacterium; assembly: GCA_046569985.1. Classification (GTDB taxonomy): domain Bacteria; phylum Actinomycetota; class Thermoleophilia; order Miltoncostaeales; family Miltoncostaeaceae; genus JAVJSF01. Next base: position 1,323 of record JBKHVQ010000089.1, read on the forward strand.
GGTCGTCGTCGCCGGCGCGATGGGCATGGAGCGCCTCGACGCGCGCCGCGCGGGCGCGGCGCTGGCGGCGCTCGCCGGGCTCGCCGTGGTGCTGGTGGGGGCCGGGGCGGTGCGGCCGGACAGCGCGGGCGTGGTGCTGGCGCTGTCGTCCGCCGCCGGCTACAGCGCGTACGTGCTCGCCGGCGCGGTGGCCGTGCGCGGAGACGACCCCGTGATGGTGGCCGCCCTCGTCGCGGCCGGATGCGCGGTCGCCTTCACGGCTGCCGGCGTCGTCTCGGGCGGCCTTTCGGCACCGGGCGACACCTCCACCTGGTTGTGGGTCGCCGCCGCCGCGCTGCTCGGCACGGCCCTGCCCCTGGCCGCATTCCTCGCCGGCGCGCCGGCGGTGGGCCCCGGCGCGGCCGGGATGCTGATGACCGCCGAGCCGCTCGCCACCGCGTTCGCGGCGGGACTGCTGCTGGCCGAGCCCTTGAGCCCGGTGCAGTGGGCCGGCGCCGGTCTTGCGGTCGCGGCCGTCGCGGCCATCGCCCGCCGGCCGCTGCCGGTCCCGGCTTCTTAGAGCTCCAGCACCAGTTCCCCCGGGGGCAGGCGGCCGGACGGGATGGCGCGCACGCCGGACGATCCGTCCGGGGCGGGGGCCGGTTTCCCCACCGAGAGCGCCCAGCGCAGCGCCCACGGCGGATCGAGGCCGACCAGGCGCCCCGCGGCCGCGACGTTGCTGTCGGGGAAAAACGTCGCCGGGCAGGTGCCGTAGCCCAGTCCGGCCGCCGCGCCCATCAGCACCTGCGCGACGCGTCCCATGTCGAAGTGGGCGTCCGCGCCGCTCGACTCGTCGACGGCCAGCCCGACCACCAGCGGCGCGCCCGCCAGGTGCTGGGCGTACGCGCCGCAGCGCGACAGCGCCACCCGTAGCGCGGGGTCGCGCGCCACCACGAACCTCCACGGCTGGCGGTTACGCGCCGAACCGGTCCCGCGGGCCGCCTCGATCATCGCGGCGACGTGCTCGGCGGGAACGGGGCCGGCCAGGAAGTGGCGCGTCGCGCGGGCGGGTCGGTCGACGATGTCCTGTCCTCGGTCGCGTGGTCAGCTGCTGCCGGCTGAGGTTATACTGACGGTATGACTCGCATTGGCACGAAGGGCCAGGTCGTCATCCCGAAGGCGATGCGGGATGCGCTCGGTCTGCGCCCCGGGGATGATGTCGCGTTCCGGCTCGAGGCCGGTGGGGTGCGCATCGAGCCGGTGGCCACCCTGGAAGACATGCGCGGCGCATTCAAGGGCCTGGGCTTGCTCGCGGATCTCGAGGCGGAGCGTCGCACCGAACGCCGGCGCGAGTCCACTCGCCGGTGATCTGCCTGGACGCGTGGGCCATCGTCGCGTGGCTTGACGACGACACACGGGTCGCGACGGTCGTGCGCGAAGCGCTCCGCGATGAGGGCGCGGTCATAAGCTGGATCAACGTCGGCGAGGTCGCGTACATCGTCGAGCGCCGCCGGGGAGGAACCCAGGCCGAGACCGTCGTCGCGGCGATCCGGGCGAGCTGCGTGCTCGATCCGGCAACCCCGGAGAGAGTCCTGGCGGCAGCTTCCATCAAGGCCGCCGCGGCGATGTCGTTGGCCGACGCGTTCGCGGTCGCGACGGCGCGTGCATTCGGGGCGCGGCTTGCGACCGGGGATCGGGAGATCGTCGGCGCACTCGCGAGTTCCGAGGTCATCGACCTGACCTGAGCCGACGCGGGTCCAGGGTCCAACGCCCCGTCCGGAGGGGCCACCGATCCCACGCGCGGGTCGGTAGGCTCTTGTGCCGACACGTTCCTCGACGCCAGCGAGCCTCCGTATGAGCACTCTCCCGGCCGACTATCCGCCGCCCTTCGAGCCCTCCGACTGCATCATCCCGCCCGCCGCGGCCGAGGATGAGCGCATCGATGTCGGCGTACTGATCGTCGGCGCCGGTCCGGCCGGTCTGGCGACCGCCGTCCGCTTGGGGCAGCTCCTCGGTGAGGACCCCGCGCTCGCGGAGCAGCTCGGCGAGGTGCCGATCGCCGTCGCCGACAAGGGCAAGGGCCCGGGCTCTCACCTCCTGTCGGGAGCCGTGATGAAGCCCGGCCCCATCAAGGAGCTCTTTCCCGATGTGGCCCCCTCCGACATCCCGCACTACTGGGAGGTCGACAAGGACCTCGTCTACCTGATGCGGCCGAAGAGCAAGATCCGCATCCCCGTCCCCCCGCAGCTGAAGAACCACGGCAACTGGGTGATCTCGGTCAGCCAGCTCGCGCGCTGGATGAGCGAGCAGGCCGAGGAGCTCGGAGCCTTCATGCTGCCCGAGACCGACGCCCAGAAGCTGCTGATCGAGCGCAACCGCGTGCGCGGCGTGCTCACCGGCGACAAGGGCCGCGGCAAGGAGGGCGAGCAGCTCGGCGCCTTCGAGCCCGGCGCCGAGGTGCACGCGAAGGTCACCGTGCTCGCCGAGGGCACCCCCGGCCACCTGGCCAGCGTCGCCCGCCACTACTACGACCTCGACCGCGACTCCACCCGCACCTGGGAGCTCGGCGTCAAGGAGGTCTGGCGGGTCCCCAAGCCGCTCAACACGCTGATCCACACCCTCGGCTGGCCGCTGCGGTTCCGCACCAAGTACCGCGAGTACGGCGGGTCGTGGATGTACCCGATGGGCGACGACATGATCTCCCTCGGCTTCGTGATCGGCCTGGACTACGCCGACGCCAGCCTCTCGATCCACGATGTCCTGCAGCAGTTCAAGACCCATCCCTTCATCCGCGAGATCCTCGACGGCGGCGAGCGCGTCGCGTGGGGCGCGAAGACCATCCCCGGAGGGGGTCTCTGGGGCCTGCCCAGCCGCATGCACGTCCCGGGCGCGGTGCTCGTGGGCGACTCGGCCGGCTTCGTCGACATGGCGGCCCTCAAGGGTGTCAACTACGCGATCCGCTCGGGCATGATCGCCGCCGAGAGCATCTACGAGGCCCTCAAGGCGGAGAAGGCCGACGAACCCACGGGTCTGTGGGGCTACACCAAGGCCATCCAGGACTCCGAGGTCTGGAAGGACCTCTGGAAGACCCGCAACATCCGGCCCGCGTTCCAGAAGGGCTTCATCTACGGCGGCATGGTGCACGGCATGGCCACCGCCAGCTTCGGCCGCCTGCCCCGCAAGCGCGTCCGCGCCAAGGCCGACGTCGACGAGCGCATCTTCATCGGCGACGCGAACAAGAACTACCCGGCGGCGGACGGCCGGTACCTCTTCGACAAGCTGTCCAGCGTGTTCGCCAGCGGCAACGCCACGCGCGACGATCAGCCCAGCCACATCCGCATCCAGACCGAGGTGCCGAAGGCCCTCGCGGTGGCCTGGGAGTCGATGTGCCCGGCGAAGGTGTACGAGGTGCAGGAGGGCTCGGGGACCAACGGCACGGTCACCGTGCACGTGAACGCCTCGAACTGCGTGCAGTGCGGCGCGATCACCGCCAAGGGCGGCCGGCTCACGCCGCCCGAGGGCGGCTCCGGCCCGGAGTACAGCCTCACCTGATGGCGCAGCCGGCCGCGCCCGCCCCGGCAGGACCCGGAGCGCGGGCGCTGCTGGTCTGGATGCAGACAAACCCGTCGCGCCTGCGCGCACTGCTCGCCGAGGAGGCCACCCAGGGCGCCGGCGACGACCTCGGCCCCTCGGGGGATCCCTCCATCCGGGCGCACCTGCGCTTCGTCGCGGAGGCTCTCGCCGCGAACGCGGCGCCCGCGACCCGTGACGCGGCGCAGGCCTTCGCCGCGTCTGCGGGCGACCGGCTGCGCGACAGCGAGCTGCTGGCCGAGGAGATCGAGATGGTCGGCGAGGCCCACGCCTTCGAGGTGTCCCGCCAGTTCGGCATCGACGCCGGCGAGGACCCGGCGATGCGCTCGGTGATCGAGCGGCGCGTGCGGATGAGCGCCTGGATGCGCGTCTTCCTGCGGGAGGTCGACCGCGCCTGTGCGCTGCCGTCCGAGGTCGCCCCCGCCGCCATCGAGTGGATGGCCGGCAACCAGACCCGGCTGGCCGACACCATCTTCGCGATGGACCGCGCCGCCAAGCAGGCCGAACTGGAGCGGGGCGGCCCCGACGCCATCGCCGCCACCGACGTGGTCAACCGCATCGGCCAGGCCGCCACGGTGCAGGCCCACACGCGCTTCCTGGTCGAGGCCCTCTCCCGCGCCTGAGCGAGGGCCCCGAGCCGGGCGCCCTCAGGACCCGGCAGCGCGGACCACGGCGACCGCGACGTCATCGTCGAGTCCGCCGTCGCACCACTCCTCCACGGCGGCCACGATCCGGGCGGGAAGCTCGCCGGCCGGCAGGTGCGCGAGCGATCCCAGCAGCTCGTGCAGGGCATGCTCGCCGAACTCACGCCCGCCCCTGCGGGCCTCGGTGATGCCGTCGGTGTAGAGCACCAGGACATCGCCGGGCCCGAAGTCGGTCCGGTGGTTCTCGAACACGCGACCCGCGAAGGCGCCGCACGGCGGGCCGGGATCGCCGAGGGTCGTGATCCGGCCGCCGGCACGCATCAGCACCGGCGCGGGATGTCCCGCGTTGGCCCAGCCGAGCGCGCCGGTCGCCGGATCGGCGACCGCCATGGCGAGGGTCACCAGCGAGCCG
>JBKHVQ010000090.1:0-1738 GCA_046569985.1 Thermoleophilia bacterium
GCCATGATCAGGTTCGACCGGCGCGCGTTGCGGCTTCCGCGCAGGATGATGGCGTTGCCGCTCTTCACGCAGAGGGCGGCCGCGTCAACGGTCACGTTCGGGCGGGCCTCGTAGACGACGCAGATCACGCCCAGAGGCACGCGGCGGCGCACGATGTCGAGTCCATTGGAGAGGCGGCGGCCCCCGTCGACGCCGCCGATCGGGTCGGGCAGCGCCGCGACCCGGCGGACGCTGTCGGCGATGTCACCGATTCGGTCCTCGTCGAGGTAGAGGCGGTCGATCAGCGACGGGGCGAGGCGATCGCGCTTGGCGGCCTCGATGTCCTGGGCGTTCTCGCCCAGGATCTCGCGGCAGCGCCGCTCCAGGGCGTCGGCCATCTCGTGGAGCACCGTGTTGCGGTGGGCCCCCGTGAGCGCCGCGAGCTCGCGGCTGGCCGCTCTGACATCCCTGACAACGCGCTCGAGTTCGCTCATCCGTGTCCGTCCTCCCCATGCGCCGTCCCGGGCTCCGCCGGGTCGTGCCCTGTTGCCTTCCCCCCCTCCACCAGGACGAACTCGTCGCGGTGGATGACCTGGGTCGGTGCCTCCGGGTACCGCGCGCGCACGGCATCCGACTGCATCCCCGCGACCGATCGGAGCTCATCGGTGGCCAGGCGAACGATACCCTTGCCCACCGGCACCTGCCCGGGCACCTCGATTACCTGCACGGCGTCGCCGGGCTGGAACGCGCCCGCGCAGCCAACCACGCCGACGGCCAGGAGCGACGTGCCGCGCTCGCGCAGGGCGCGGGCGGCGCCGGCGTCGACATGGACGCTGCCGGTGGTGGTGCGCGCGTGACGCAGCCACAACTTGAAAGCCGACTCGGGCCGCTCGGACGGGCGGAAGCGCGTGCCGACATGCTGGCCGGAGGCGATCGCCGTGATCACCCCGTCGGCGGCGCCCGACGCGATCACGCACGACACCCCGCCGCCGGTGGCCATCGACGCGGCGGCCACCTTGCTGGCGATGCCCCCGCGCCCCGTCGCCGACCCCGCCATGTCGGCGAGGTCCAGGTCGCCGGGACGCGTGCCGGCGGGAACGTCGCCCAGCAGCTGCGGCTCGCCGCCGGGGCCGCGCCCGTAGAGGCCGTCGCGCTCGGTCAGCAGGAGCAGCCGGTCGGCTCCAAGCAGGATGGCGACCTGGGCGGCCAGGACATCGTTGTCGCCGAAGGTGAGCTCGTCGGTGGCGGTGGTGTCGTTCTCGTTGATGATCGGCACGGTGCCGAGGTCGAGCAGCCGCGCAAGCGTGGTCCGCGCGTTCAGGTACGAGGTGCGGGTCGCCAGGTCCGCCGAGGTGAGCAGCACCTGGGCGGGGATCACCCCATGGGGGGCGAACAGCTCCGAGTAGCGCTGGAACAGGACCCCCTGCCCCACCGCCGAGGCGGCCTGAAGATCGGCGAGCCCGGTGGGACGCGCGTCGAAGCCCAGCCTGCCGAGGCCGCAGGCGACGGCCCCGCTCGACACGATGATCGGGCGCTGCCCCTGGCGGCGGATGCGCACGAGGTCACGCACCCGCGCCTCCAGCACGTCGTGCCGCAACTGGCCGTCGGGCGCCACCAGCGTCGAGGACCCGAGTTTCACGACGATGATGCTCACGGGCGCCCGGGGGCCTCGTCGAATGCCGGGGCGTCGGCATCGGCCCGGGCGCGCCGGGCGGCGGCGAGCATCGCCACCAGCCGCTCGCGCACGCGCTCGACACCG
>JBKHVQ010000091.1:0-3933 GCA_046569985.1 Thermoleophilia bacterium
GCCGCTCGGCGATGAAGCGGTCGCCGCCGCCGGTCTCCTCGCGCGCGTTGAGCACGAAGAGCGCCGCGTCGCAGTCCTCGAGGTTGCGGTCGACGGTGGCCTGCATGCGCGCGGTCAGTGCGTCGGCGGGGCGCTGGAAGCCGGGCAGGTCGAGCAGCACGGCCTGCCAGTTGTCGCCGTGAACGACCGCGGTGATGCGCCGGCGGGTGGTCTGCGGCCGCGGCGACACCGCGGCGACCCTGCTCCGCGCCAGGGCATTCGCCAGGGTCGACTTGCCGACGTTCGGCCGCCCGGTGAGGGCGACCAGTCCCGAGTGGAAGCTCATCCGAGTAACTGGAAGACGAGGATGGCCACCCCGGTGCCCAGGATGGCCCCGGCGGCGACCTCCGCCAGGGAATGGATGCCCGCCTCGACGCGCGACTGCGCCACCAGCAGGGCCATCAGGAACGCGAGGGTGGAGACGAGCGCCGCGTGGCGCAGCGGCTCGGCGATGATGGTGACGGCCGCCCAGGCGGCGAAGGCGGCGGCGGCGTGGCCGGACGGCATCCCGCCCTTCAGGGGTGATCCACGCCCGAAGTAGGCCTTCAGCGCGATCGCGCCGATCAGGGTGAGGATCATCACCACGACCACGAGATGGGTGGGCGAGCGGCGCACCCCGGCCAGCAGGTCGCGTGCGGGCGACGAGAGATGCTCGTAGAACACGAAATAGGCGATGGCCAGCGCGTTGACCGTCGCCACCAGCACCGCGCCGGCCGCGACGTCCTTCGCGATCTTCACCAGCGGGTGGTAGGTGGTCACCACGGCGTCGATCGCCGCCTCGATGGCGGTGTTCATCATCTCGGCGACCAGCACCAGCGTGATCGCCGCGAGCAGGACGGCCATCTCCAGCCGCGAGAAGTCGAGCAGCAACCCGGCGAGCAGAGCCGCCGCCGCGGCACCCGTGTGGATCTGCATGTTGCGCTGGGTCCGCAGCACGTAGACGATGCCCTCGAAGGCCCACGTGAACGACCAGCGCAACGACCCCTGCCGCGGCAGTGACGAGGTCTCGCCGGCGGGCGGGCGGGGCGGCGCCTCGTTCATCGGCTGCCGGCCTCGGCCTCGTCGACCAGGCGGTCCTGCAGCACGAGCATCTCGCCGTCATCCGTCTCGTGGTCGTATCCCAGCAGGTGCAGCACACCGTGCACCACCAGGGTCTCCAGCGGATCCCGCGCGGCCTCCGGGCAGATGATCACATCGCCCAGTTCGGGCGGTGGGCCGTCGTCGCGCCAGTCGAGGGCGTCGGGACCGTCGATCGGGAACGAGAGCACGTCGGTGGGCTCGGGCTTGCCGCGATGCTCGCCGTTGATGCGCGCCATCTCGTCGGGCTCGATCACCATCAGGCCGACCGTCGCCCGGGGAACGCCCATGCGCTCGCAGGTCCAGATCGCCCGGCGCACCAGGGGCGCGGCGTCCACGCCGTCGCGCACCCGGGCCTCGACCTCGATCATGGCTCCTGCCCGGCGTACGCGTCGACGATGCGCTGCACCAGGCGGTGGCGCACCACGTCGCGCCGGTCGAACGTGATGAACTGGATGTCGTCGACGCCGCCGAGCACGTCCTGCACCGCCAGCAGGCCCGAGCGCTGATGCGTGGGCAGGTCGACCTGGGTGACATCGCCGGTGACGACCATCCGCGACCCGTACCCGAGCCGCGTGAGGAACATCTTCATCTGCTCGGGGGTCGTGTTCTGAGCCTCGTCGAGGATGATGAAGCTGTCGTTGAGCGTGCGGCCGCGCATGAAAGCGAGGGGCGCGACCTCGATCTGGCCGCGGCCGAAGAGGGCCTCGACGCGCTCGGCCTCGAGCATGTCGTAGAGGGCGTCGAAAAGCGGCCGCAGGTACGGGTCGACCTTGGCCGCCAGGTCGCCGGGGAGGAAGCCGAGCCGTTCCCCCGCCTCCACCGCCGGCCGCGTCAGGATGATGCGCCCCACCTCGCGCCGGACAAGCGCCGCCGTCGCCAGCGCGACCGCCAGGTATGTCTTGCCGGTTCCGGCGGGACCGATGCCGAAGGTGATGGTGCTCCCGCGGATCGCATCGACGTAGCGCTTCTGCCCGACGGTGCGCGGGGTGACCGGTCCGCGCCGGCCGCGCCAGACGACGTCGCTCAGGATTTCGCCGGCGGGTTCGGCCACCTCGACCGCGTCGGCGACGGCCTCCACGGTCGCCGGCGACAGGGCCCGCCCGCCCGCGACCAGGGCCCCGAGCTGTTCCACCACGGCGATGGCCGCATCGACCCGGCCGGCCTCACCCGACAGGGTCACACGGTTGCCGCGCAGGCCCACCTCCACGCCGAGGCGCTCCTCCAGCGACCGGAGCACGCGGTCGTGCTCGCCCGCGAGCTCAACGGCGACGGCATCGTCGACATCGACCGCCCGACGCGCGCGCTCGGGAGCGCCGGCCCCGCTCACATGCTCTCGGATAGTCGCGCACCGCCCATGATGTGCCAGTGGAGGTGGAACACGCTCTGACGCGCGTCCGGCCCGTGGTTCGTGGTGACACGGTAGCCGCCCGCGTCGAGCCCGAGCCCGCGGGCCACCTCGGCGATGAACGACAGCATGCCCGCCCGCTCGGCCTCGGACAGCCCGTCGACGCCGGCGATGGAGGCCACGTGGCGCTCGGGGATCACCAGCACGTGCACAGGGGACTTCGGGGCGATGTCGTGGAAGGCGAAGAAACCCCCGTCCCGCGCCTGGACAGTTGCGGGGATCTCCCCGGCCACGATGCGGCAGAACAGGCACTGCGGGTCGTTCATAGTGGCCTCCCGTCGAGATGCTCGCCGGCCATGCCCGCGATGCGCACGGCCACCATGTCACCGGGGGCGCCGGCATCCGGGGGCAGGACGACGCGCGTGTAGTCGGCGCCGAACCCGGTCAGCGTGCCGTCCTCGTGGCGGGTCTCCACCAGGACGGTGTCCTCGCTCCCGACGCGGGCGTGGCGGTGCGCGAAGCCCAGGCGGTCGGACAGGGCCCGCAGGCGGGCGCTGCGCTCCTTCAGCACATGCGGGTGCGGGCGCCCCTCCATCGCCGCGGCGTGGGTGCCCGGGCGGGGCGAGTACGGGAAGACGTGCACCTTGCTCATGGCCAGCCCCTGCGCCACCGCCATCGTGGCCGCGAAGGCGTCCTCGTCCTCGCCGGGGAATCCGACGATGGCGTCGGTGGTGAGGTTCAGGCCCGGCAGGGCGGCGCGCGCGCGGGACGCGGCGTCGAGGTACCGATCGAGGGTGTAGGAGCGACGCATACCCACCAGCACGCCCGGGTCGCCGGACTGCAGCGGGATGTGCATGTGCGGCCCGACCACGGGTGTCTCGGCCATCGCCGCCAGGAGGTCGTCGGTGACGTCCCCGGGCTCGATCGACGAGATCCGCAGGCGCCGAAGGCCCTCGACGCGCCCCAGCAGGCGCACCAGGCCGTCGAGGCGCAGGCCCGCCTCCTCGTCGTGGTAGCAGCCGATGTTGATGCCGGTGAGCACCAACTCGGGGTGCCCGTCGTCGACGCGCCGGCGCGCCTCGGCCAAGATGCGCGACGCCGGGCGGCTCTCGGCCGATCCCCGGGTCGTGGGGATGATGCAGAAGGCGCAGTGGTGGTCGCAGCCGTTCTGGACCTTGAGGAACGCGCGCGTGCGCCCCTTGGGACGCGGGGCGTCGTCGGCGCACGCCGGCGGCCGGGCGCCGCCGAGGTGCTCCACGATCTCCGCGGCGGCCCGGTCGGCGGAGCCGGGCAGGGTGGTGACCGCGGGCCCCTGGAACTGGGCCGCGTTCAGGTTCACCGCGCACCCCGAGACGAACACCCGCCCGGAGCGGGCTCCGCGGTGCGCCTGGCGGCGGCTCTTCTTCTCGGCCTCGACGGTGAGGGCGCAGGTGTTGACCACGTGCACCTCGGCGGCGTCCGGCGTGGTC